>JAFZLK010000105.1 GCA_017551515.1 Bacteroidales bacterium
CAAATTAAAAAATAATGTAATATGAAAAAATTGTTTTTCACAGTCTGCCTCCTAATGGCAGCAATGTTCCTGACAGCACAGGATGTGCCGCAGGCAATTAATTTTCAGGCCATAGCCCGTGATGCAAACAGCGAAGTAATGGCTAACACACCAATTATGATTCAGTTGTCAATCATTGATGGCTCGCCAGAGGGCGAACTGATTTACCGCGAGATTCGATCGCTGACAACCAACGCCTACGGTTCGTTTTCGTTCCAGATTGGTCGCGACCCATATATGGCGGTAGGCGAATTTGCCGACATTGACTGGGCTGGTGGACGCAAGTTCCTAAAGATTGACTACGATCCCACGGCAATGCTTCAGTTCAACCTCTCGCTCGGCACGGTGGAATTTGTAAGCGTTCCCTACGCATTTGCGGCAGGAAGTGTTTCATACATTGATGCTACAGGCGCCAACGATGGCGATGTGCTCGCATACAATGCCACGACAGGTCGTTTCGAGCCGATTGCCATGAGCGGCGCTGGTGGCGGAATCGCAGTTGAGACCGACCCAACCGTTCCCGACTGGGCAAAGGCGGAAACCAAGCCAACCTACGACTATTCGGAAATAGAAAATACCCCCGACCTTAGCGGATATTTGACAATAGAATCCCAAACTCTTGCCGATGCCGCTGCTTTGGGCAATTCAGTAAATGCACAGTTAAAGAATGTTACCGACCCGACCGATGCACAAGATGCAGTTACCAAGTCGTATGTTGACAATCTTATTGCACAACTACAGGAGGCAATAAATAATATTGATGGCGGTAGTTCTCATGTAAATACATCAATAGTAGTAACAGGTATTGCTTCTGATATTACTGCCACTAGTGCAATTATTTCTGCGGAAATAACTTCAGGTGGTGATTTGTCGGTAACTTCCAGAGGATTTGTATATGGTACAAGCGAGAGTGATTTATCTCAAACGGTGACGGTAGATGGCAGTTTAGGTCTATATATGGCTACCCTCAACGATCTTATACCCAACACAACCTACTATTATAAGGCATACGCTACAAATGTTCTTGGAACAGCATACGGTGATATTATGACGTTTACAACAGAAATGGCTACAACTACTGGCTCACTTAACGGACACGATTGGGTTGACCTCGGCTTGCCCTCTGGCACTAAGTGGGCAACCTGCAATGTAGGCGCAAGCACACCTACAGCCTACGGCAACTATTACGCATGGGGAGAAACTACCACCAAGAGTTCATATACAGAGGATAACTATACCTATTCCAGCAATCCGACCACACTTCCCTCCAATAAAGATGCCGCCACAGCCAATTGGGGTAGTGGATGGCGTATGCCAACAAGTACGGAAATGCAGGAATTGTTAGATTATTGTACACGCACTTGGACAACCCAGAACGGAGTAAACGGACGCTTGTTCACCGGACCTAACGGCAATTCAATCTTCCTGCCTGCTGCTGGCTACCGCTACGACAGTGAGCTCTACGATGCCGGTTCTTACGGCCACTACTGGTCGAGTTCGCTCTTCACGGACTATACGGACTACGCGTGGGGCCTCTACTTCAATTCGGTCGATTACACCATGAGCGGCAACTACCGCGGCTACGGGTTAACTGTTCGTCCAGTCTGCGTGTCTCAGAACTAACCATTGTCGGGCAAGAGAAGCAAGAATGGCAGAGCAATGGTAATAACATACGAAAAATTTGCGGTGTATTGTAGGGGCGGGTTTGAAACCTGCCCCTACAATTGTACACCCGCAAAATGTTCCGTCCCTTCTTGGCGGATTCTATCCGCCCCTGTTGCACTACTAATATCAGCATTTTTAATGCGTAAATAAAAGAAAATACAGACAAATTATGTTGCAATTCCCCCATTCAGATCCTGAAACAAGTTCAGGATGACGGAATGGGGGAATTATAGCAGTCGGCGATGGTAGGTTGCTGTTTTTTTATGCAATGAAGACAACGCAAGCCCTGAAAGGGCGAAACAATACAATCGTGGATGCAATCCACGGTATCGGCGTCAGCCGCCATCAGCCCCGAAGGGGCGAAAGAACCCGAACACATTGTTATTCTCGATAATAATACAAATTGATAATGAAAATGTTGAATGTTCCAATGTAGGGGCAGGTTTGAAACCTGCCCCTACAAATGGACAACCATTTTGTCGTTTTGGATTTGCAACCTTTAGCTCGCTGCTTATAGCAGCAACCTTCAGCTCACTGCCCAATGGCAGTACTCCGAAACGCTTGAATACCAGCATTTGTAATGCGTAATTGAATCCTTGAATTTTTATGTGTCTTTGAACCATTGCAAAGCATTGCGATGCTACAATGTTTCTATTCCATATAGAAATTTCTTTGCCTTAATGCTTCAAAAACCATTGCCGATACCGATGTGGAGACATTTAGAGAGTCGATTGCACCAAGCATCGGAATTTTTATCCTGTGGTCGGCGTTCTGAATCCATTTTTCGGTAAGTCCTGTGGCTTCGGTGCCGAAAACAAGGGCGGTCTTGCCTCTATAATCGTATTTGTGGTAAAATTCTGATGCGCGCAGTTCTGCAGCATAACTTGTAATGCCGTTTTCACGAAGCCATTTTATTGTGCTGTCGAAGTCGGTGCTAACCACATTGTTGCTGAACACACATCCAAGGCTCGACCTTACCGAGTTGGGATTGTAAACATCGGTGTGCGGGTCGCAAATGATTATACCATCGACCTTTGCGGCATCGCCAATCCTGCATATTGCGCCAAGATTGCCGGGCTTTTCAACGGCTTCGAGGATAATGAACAGCGAATTTTCGCGAACGGGAAGGTCTGAAAGTTTCTTTTCGGCAATTTCACCTATTATATATAGTCCTCCGGTGGTTTCACGGTACGAAATCTTGGAGAAAACTTCCTCGCTGACATCGTAAACCTCAGCGGTGTCGAATTGCTTGCCCACAAGGAGTTTTGCGTCTGCTTCGCTTATAATGTCGGGACAGAAAAGTATTTTCTTGAATTTTATGTTTGCGCTTACGGCAATCTCGGTTTCCTTTTTGCCTTCAATCAACACTACATTGTCGGCTTTGCGTTCCTTTGATTTCGACTGATAAGCTATTATTTTCTTTATCAGCGGGTTCTTTATGCTGGTTATTGTTGTCATTGCGAAAAAATTGTGGGTGTAAAGTTATTCTTTTTCAGTGGAACATCAATGAAAAATGTGATTGTCTTCGTTGTGAAACCCCTACGGGGTTGGTGTATGATATTTGTTGAGGTTATTTATATGCAACCTCTAACGAGGTTGGATGCCATTTTGTGTTAATAAGCTTGCTTTTCCGATTGGCTTTGATAATATTGGTATTCACCTCCGCTTTTTCATATAACTATGCCCGTTAGGGCATGCATATAAATAGAAAAACATTCGTTTTTCAATTACCCCATAGGGGTTTCATTAAAAACTATTGCTGTCCGCTAAAAGTTTTCTTTA
This sequence comes from Bacteroidales bacterium, assembly GCA_017551515.1. Lineage (GTDB taxonomy): Bacteria > Bacteroidota > Bacteroidia > Bacteroidales > ML635J-15 > Bact-19. The sequence goes on from JAFZLK010000105.1 coordinate 3,487, forward strand.
TGCCAGTAATTTGCTATGTATAAAACAATTATAATGTCAACAAAATGTAAGGGCTTATTTTTTTGAAAATTTATGATAACCTCGGAGAGGTTACATAAATGTAGATATAATAGATTGATTATGAGGCATTGGCGCATGTTTTTGCCTAAAAAACAGCAAAAACTGTGACAATGCAAAAATTTAGCGGACAACATAATAAAATCTTGAAACATTGCTTCGTAACCCACAAAAACGAATTATTTTTGCAAAAAACATTTTTATGGCACACACATCGGAATATCAGTTGGTTGATGCAGGACTTTGGCGCGACTACGAACTTATAGACAGCGGTGATTTTGAGAAGCTTGAACGCTTCGGCAAATATTTAATACGCCGTCCAGAACCACAGGCAGTATGGCGCAAGGCTTTGTCGGAGAAGGAGTGGGGCAGTGCCGATGCTTGTTTTGTGATAGATGTTCAGAATTCTAACGGGGAAAAAGGTCGTTGGACACGTAAGCGCAGTATGCCCGATGAGTGGACTGTTTGCTATGAACATGGCGATATGAATATTTCCTTTGTCCTTAAATTCAACACATTCAAGCATATAGGCGTTTTCCCTGAGCAGGCGGACAACTGGAATTTCATATACGATAATGTAAGGCGTATTTCATCGCCCGACTGCAATGTGCTGAATCTTTTTGCCTACACTGGCGGTGCAAGTCTCGCAGCAAGGTCGGCAGGAGCAAAGGTATATCACGTAGATTCGGTAAGGCAGGTGGTGAACTGGGCGGCAGAAAACCAAACAGCAAGCGGATTGGCTGATATTCATTGGGTTGTGGAAGATGCCATGAAGTTTGTGAAGCGGGAAATCCGTCGTGGAAACAAGTACAGCGGCATAATAATGGATCCACCAGCCTTTGGTCGTGGACCTGCGGGCGAAAAGTGGATTCTTGAGGATTCAATTGACGAGATTGTCAGTTTGGCTTCGCAACTGCTCAAGGAAAAGGATGCATTTTTCATTCTCAATATGTACTCGATGGGATTGTCGGCTTTGATTTCGGACAATATTGTGCGTTTGCATTTTGGCAATGTCGATACGCAGTGCGGCGAAATGTTCTTTACCGATAGGGCAGGGCGGAGACTTCCGTTAGGTACTTTTGTTCGTTTTTCAAGATAATAGTCTGTTAATAAATCAGCGCAAAATCTTTTTCCTGTTGCATTTATATGCATTGCGATTGTTGATAAATATTCTGTTTGGTTGCATACTTTATGGCACGTAAGTTGTATTTTTGTAACTTACAAACTTAGAGTTTGAGACGAATGCGTATGAATCTGAAAATAATAATAGTGGTATTAATATTCCTGTTGTTTATACCTTTCTTGCACATTTCTGCGCAGGAAACATTTACAGATATGCGTGATAATTCAACATATAAGGTTGTGGTAATTGGCAAAAAGGTATGGATGGCGGAAAATCTGCGCTATTTGCCTTCTGTAAGTCCGTCTGGAGATTTGAGTGAGGAGGAATATTATACACCAAAATACTATGTCTATGGGTATGACGGCAATAGCGTAAAAGAGGCAAAGGCAACGGAAATATATAAAACTTACGGTGTCCTTTATAATATAAAAGCAGCCAAGAATGTTTGTCCCGCTGGCTGGCATTTGCCTAGGGATTCTGAATGGAAAAATTTGGAAAAGTCTTTGGGTATGAAAGGAAAGCAAATAAAAGAAATAGGAAATAGAGGGATTGATCAAGGCTCTAGGATGGCAGGCGACACATCTTTATGGTTTTCGTACGGAAAGGTTAAATTTAAAGGCGGTGTGTTCGGAACGTCTGGCTTCATGGCTTTGCCTGCCGGTTTTTTGGGATCAAATGGAAAGTTTTTAAATCTAGGTACTAAAGCGTGTTTTTGGACAGCAACGGAATATTGTGATGGAAATACATATTTCCGTAGCGTTGGAATCAATAGCCTTTCTGTTTACCGCAACAACGATGATGACAGATGTGCTATGTCGGTGCGTTGCGTTAGGGATTGGTAAATCATTTTTTGCATATAAATAAAAAAGGCGAATTGTTTTCGCCTTTTTTTGTGGGTGGAAGAAGGGATTCGAACCCTCGACCCTCGGAACCACAATCCGGTACTCTAACCAGCTGAGCTACACCCACCATCTGGATTTGCGGGTGCAAAAATACTACATTTTTTCGCAAATCATGAAAAACAAAAAAAGAGATTCTCACGAACCTCTTCTTCTC
>JAFZLK010000106.1 GCA_017551515.1 Bacteroidales bacterium
GCGCCCAGTTTCTTATTGTTTCTGGTTTCTACGCTGCGCTGTTTCTATGGGCTGGCGCCCAGTTTCTTATTGTTTCTGGTTTCTACGCTGCGCTGTTTCTATGGCTGGCGCCCTGTTTCTAATTGTTTCTGGTTTCTACGCTGCGCTGTTTCTATGGCTGGCGGCCCAGTTTCTAATTGTTTCTGGTTTCTATGGCTGGCGCCGTTTCCGTGTTTCTGTGGCTGCACCGTTTGAAAGTTTCGATGTATGGTCAAACAATTTCAAACCATATCAACCAGAAACCAGAAATCTTGAAACCAGAAACCAGAAACTTTACGAGAGCCACTTATCGTCTCCTTATCAACGCTACCGCCTGTGCGCTTATCCCCTCCTCGCGTCCCTCAAAACCGAGACCTTCTGTTGTCGTTGCCTTAACCGACACCTGTGATTCGTCAACGCCAAGAACTTCGGCAAGCGTCTTCAGCATTTCGGGAATAAAGTCCTTCACCTTGGGTCTTTGCAAAGAAATTACCGAATCTATATTGCCAATTTCGTAACCATTCTCTTTCACTAGGCGATATGTTTCCTTAAGAAGTTTTTTGCTGTCAATACCCTTATATTTCGGGTCATTGTCGGGAAAATGATAACCAATATCTCGCAAATTGGCAGCGCCAAGCAATGCATCGCAGATTGCATGAATTAACACATCTCCATCAGAATGCGCCACACAACCCCTATTATAAGGAATTTGGATTCCTCCCAAGAAGAAATCCAAACCATCCTTTAACTTATGAACATCGTAACCTATCCCTATCCTGTACATTATGATTTTCTTGCTTCTTTCTCTGCTTTCTTTGCATCACGTTGTTCCTTTGCAATTCCGCCAAAATCGAATGTCAAAGTGAAACGGAGTGTATTCTGCAATGGGCTTGTCCTGCCGCCAGTTGGAATCAAGTATGCGAAGTCGAGTCCGAATACATTGAGCCTCAATCCTGCGCCCACAGTAAAATATTTACGGTTGCCCTTGTATTCATGTTCATGGAAATACCCCATTCTAACAGCAAACTGCTTCGAATAGCAATATTCCAAACCTATGGAGAAAGTTATCTCCGCCAATTCCTCACGGAATCTTGACGGTTTCCCATTGTGAACAAACGGAGTTGCATCGCCTGGAGCATCCCACCATGAAGTGAACAATGCAGCTGGAACAGAGACATTCGGGTCTTTACCATATTTTATATATTGGTCGCCACCAGCCGTTACCGTATCACCATTCTCCATAACTTCACCAACTTGATAGTAAGTCGGTGATGTAGGAACAAGCAACTTGTTGAAATCAGCCGTAACAAGCAAATCGTTATGCTCGTCGAAACTCAGCATATATCCTACGCCTGTACGGAAGTTTGTCGGTATGAAATCGCGCTTTTCGTTCGAAGTATATGAAATCTTGGAACCAATGTTGGAAATATTCAAGCCCCACATAACCGACGACTTCATGTTTCCTGTCATAATGTCATCGTTCTTGTAGTAGAACGACACATCGGCAGCCACTGAAGTACCAGCCTTTGACGAAACGCCATTTGCAACATCCTGTCCACCAGTAAGGTTACTATATATAAAACGCATTGCAACCGAACCAGAAAACTGCTTTGCCAATAAACGGGCATACGAAATATCAAGTGAAAATTCGCGTGGGCGGAAATTCATTATCGTAACATTATTTATATCCTTAAAAGTCATACTTCCAAGATCGAAATACAACAATGAGGCACCTATTGCATTCTGCGGATTAAATTTATAATAGCCCGCAACATATGCCAAGTTCATATCCGAAACCAATGCGCGCAACCATGGTGTATATGACAACGAAACACCAAAATCGTTATCAATGAACACATACTTTGAAGGATTCCAGTGCTGTGAATTTCCATCAGGAGTTGTAGCAACGCCTGCATCGCCTAGCGCACCCGCCCTAGTATCAGGAGCAATAGTCAAAAAAGAAACAGCAGTGGAAATCGTATTCGGAGCGTTACGACCGTCAATAGTTGTACCATCGCTATTGGTCTGCGAATACCCAAGTACGCTTGCAAAAACAAATGCAGCTATTAAACACGAAATTCTTCTAATCATATCAGAATATTTTGTCGCAAAAATACATAAAGTTTAAAACTCTCATAAAACGCATCCAAATATTTTTTATTGTATGCCAGTTGAAAAGTTTTTAAATATAATACTTACAACAGGATTTTATAGACATATTTTTTACATCATATTACGAAACGCACTCTTCAATTTTGAAAAGAACGATTCATTTCTCTTGCTTTGCGGATTAAAAGATTCTGATTCTCGCATCTGTTCAAGCAGTTTCTTGTCTTCTTTGCTTACATCGTTTGGTATAAAAACATTTATCCTGACAAGCAAATCGCCATGACCATAGCCATTTATGTCGGGCAAACCCTTGCCTTTGAGTCGCAGAATCTTGCCTGACTGCGTTCCTGGCTCCACCTTAATCTTCACCTTGTTGCCAATGGTCGGGATTTCGGCACTGCAACCCAAAATTGCATCGGGGATACCTATATATAAATTATAGATAAGGTCGATTCCGTCACGCTTGAGTTCGGGGTGTTCAATTTCCTGAATTGCAATGAGCAAATCGCCGTTTATGCCACCATGACGAGCTGCATTTCCCTTGCCGTCCATAGAAAGCTGCATTCCTTCGTAAACGCCTGCAGGAATCTTCAGTTCGATAGTATCTTCTCCAGAAACAATACCCTCGCCGTAGCACGAAGTACATTTTTCCTTGATGACTTTACCAGAACCGCCACAGGTTGAGCAGGTTGAAGATGTCTGCATTTGTCCCAACATCGTATGCATTACACGCGTCTGCACGCCACGACCATTACATGTCGGACAGGTTGTACTCGAATTGCCGTCCTTCTCGCCTGTGCCATGGCAAGCCGAACATGGAACATATTTCTTGACTTTTATCTTCTTGGTTGTGCCGTTTGCAATCTCCTCAAGTGTCAACTTTACAGTAACACGCAGGTTAGTGCCGCGATTCACGACACGCCTTCCTCCACCGCTGCGACCACCGTCACCACCAAAGAAACTGCTGAAACCACCGCCTCCACCGAAATTAAATCCACGCCCGAATACGCTATTTAGGACATCGTTGAGGTCGAAATCGGCAAATCCGCCACCAAAACCTCCGCCAGCGCCACCATTCATTCCCGCAAAACCGAACTGGTCGTAACGAGATTTTTTATCGGGATCACTAAGTACAGAATAAGCCTCGGCAGCCTCCTTGAACTTCTCTTCTGCATCCTTATCTCCGGGATTACGGTCGGGGTGATACTTCAATGCAAGTTTACGGTAAGCCTTCTTAATATCTTCTGGAGTCGCATTCTTAGCGACACCTAACACTTCGTAATAATCTCTCTTTTCCATATAAAACCTCCTACTGACCTACGACAACCTTTGAATATCTGACAACCTTGTCGTTAATCTTGTAGCCCTTCTGAATCACATCTATAACCTTTCCCTTCTTGGCTTCGTCCTCAACAGGGAACTGTGTGACAGCCTCGTGGAAGTCGGTATTGAAATCCTCGCCCATAGCTTGAATTTCGGTCAAATCCTGCGATTTCAGATATTCCATAAATTTCTGGTAAATCAACCTTACGCCTTCCTTGGTAGCTTCGACATCAGCTGTCTCAAGATGCTCCATAGCACGGTCAATGTCGTCAATTACTGGCAAAAAGTCATGCAACATCGAAGCCTTCACATTTTCGCGAAGCTCCAATTTTTCCTTGGCAGTACGCTTCTTGAAGTTGCTATACTCTGCCACCTGACGCATATATTTGTCCTGAAGCTCCTCCAACTTGCGGTTCGACTCTGCCAATTCTTCCTTCAATTTTCTGTCAGAAAATCCGAAACGCGACTTTTTTTTCTTGCCGTGTTCAGATTCCGCTTCTTCCTTTTTCTCGGGTTCAGAAGTCTGGACTTCGTTTTCCTCAGTTGTTTCTACTTCCTTATTTTCAACATTTTCTGTTGCTTCTTCCACTTTCTTTTCTTCCTGTATGTTATCGTTTTCCATATCAAATTAAATAAAATGACACCCCTCACTTTCAAAAATTCTGCCACACGACAAAACATGACAAAATTGCAGTAGGCGCACAACACGCTACTTCCCTTCTGCATTGCAATAAAGGGCACAAAACATTGTACGCCTACATGTTTGCTTTATAATCTTGTATTAACGCCTCACACAACCACTTTGCCAAAGCCTGACGGTTGTTTGCATCGAGAAGCCGCTTTCGGTCGCGTTCGTTGTTAATGTTGCCAGCCTCCATGAATGCTGCAGGAGGAATCACACGCTTGATAACCAGAAGGTCGCGTTCCTCAACCGTACCGAAATAACCACGATTGGGCTGGAACTTTGCATATTTCTGATGGAACACATTGTACATTCTTTCGGCAAGCGCCTTGCCCTTTGTACTGCCATGACAATAGTAGAAAAACGCATCTACTCTTTGACTGCTACTACGCGAATCAATATGTATTTCTACAACACGCTGATACTTAGTTGTTTTATTCTGATGATAAAGTTTATTAACGGCATCCGCTCGCTCAACAAGTCTGCGATTCTTGTCGCGACTTATCTCGAAACCAGGATAGAAATATTCGTCGTAGTCAATTTTCAGGATTCTGCCATCGCGAATGCCGTCGTCAGGGTCATCGATTATCATGTAAACCTTTCCCGACTGTTCCTCGATGCACCTTGCAAGGCGCAAGGTTATGTCGTATGCATATTCGTCCTCAGAAATCATAACGCCATCAACATACGAAGTTGCCCCAGGGTCTGGACCGCCATGTCCGGCAATAAGATAGAAAATCGCCCCTTTCAAGGCTGTACCTTTTATAGTATCGGCAATGCGGAGTTCCATCTTCACCTGTGGCATAGGTGACACTGTTGTATCTATGACACAAACTGGCGGAAGCGAATCGGAAACCGCCGCTGTATCTGGCTTAACGCAAATCTGTGGCACAGTGTCGATAACGACAACATGCGCAGGTTCGGCAACATCATGCTTTTGGGGCAGAATGTATGTTTCGCCAAGGATAAGCTGGTCTTCCTGCTGAATCTTGTCCTTGTTTATCTCAAGAAAATCATGGTAATAGTCCTTTGCTTCGTAACCGTTTTCTCGCAAAATCTTGTAGATTCCGTCCCCCTGCTTGGCAACAACCGTGCGAACCGTATCGCTCTGCGCCGACAACGCCGACACAAAACAAAGGCAGAAAAACAGAAATATAAGTCTCATTTTCATCGGGTGCAAAAATAGGGAAACGCATACATCAACGAACAGGCTGCACACAAAGATTTTAACGAAACGCTGTTGAACAAAAAAAATATTTTCTGATGAAGTGCCCTCTCACAAATTTGCATTATCTTGCGCAAAAATTCAGCGCGTGGAAACTAAATACAACCTCATCAGCATAATGGGCGCAACGGCAGGCGGAAAAACTGGCGTTGCCGTACACCTTGCAAAAGCGCTCGGCACGGAAATCATCAGCGCCGACAGCCGTCAGGTTTACCGCGGAATGGACATCGGTACAGGCAAGGACCTTGAGGAATACACAATCGACGGACAACAAATCCCCTACCACCTCATTGACATTCTTGATGCAGGAGAAAAATACAATGTATTCGAGTACCAGAACGATTTCTTCAAGGCATACGATGACATTCGTTCTCGCGGAATGATTCCAGTACTTTGCGGAGGAACAGGACTATACATTGAATCGGTGCTAAAAAACTACAATCTTCCCAATGTGCCAGAAGACAGCAATCTGCGCAAGTCGCTCGAAGGAAAATCGCTCGATGAACTCGAAATCATACTGCGCACATACAAACCGCTGAACAACAACAGCGACTACGATACAACCAAACGCGCAATAAGAGCAATCGAAATTGCCGAATACACAAAGTGCAATCCGCTGTGTACCACAAGCAACAGAAACCTCAATTCATTGAACATAGGCATACTGTTCGACCGCGAGCAACGCAGAAAACGCATCACCGCCCGACTTAAGCAACGCCTCGAAAACGGAATGATTGAAGAAGCGCAAAGGCTCGTAGCAAACGGCATTTCGTACGAAAGCATGGAATACTACGGACTCGAATACAAATACTTGGCGTGGTATCTGCAAGGCAAAATCACATACGACGAAATTTTCGAGCAACTGAACACATCCATCCATCGCTTTGCAAAACGCCAGATGACCTGGTTCCGTAAAATGGAACGCGATGGCATCAAAATCCATTGGCTTGATGGAAATTTGAGCATGGAGGAGAAAGTAGGAAGAATTTTGGAATTAATGAAATAGCCCGTCTACTACCAATCGCCAAATTGTGAATAATTAATTTCAAACGGTACGGTTTTTTAGTTTAATTTTGCAATCGCGAAATTTGAGTTTGGAATGATAGACCGCACTACCATAGATAGAATAATGGATGCCGCTGACATCGTTGAGGTTGTACAGGATTTTGTAAGCCTTAAGAAACGCGGTGTAAACTACATTGGTTGCTGTCCGTTCCACAACGAAAAAACGCCATCGTTCATAGTAAGTCCAGCCAAAGGCATATTCAAGTGCTTCGGTTGCGGAAAATCGGGAAATGCTGTGGGATTTGTGATGGAGCACGAGCAGATGACCTACCCCGAGGCACTAAAATACATTGCCAGAAAATATGGCATTGAAGTCGTAGAGAAAGAATTGTCGCCCGAAGAGCAACAGCAGAACGATGACCGCGAAAGCATGCGTATGCTTAACGAATTTGCAGCAAAATATTTCCAGAACAACCTTCTTAACGACCCCGAAGGCATTGCAATAGGACTTTCATACTTCCGCGAACGCGGATTCACCGACGAAGCAATAAAGACCTTCGGACTTGGCTACAGCCTCGAAAAACGCGATGCTTTCACCGAACACGCCCTGAAAAATGGCTATAAACTCGACTTCATGACTCGTACTGGACTTACAATAGTCAACGAGGAAACCAAAAGGCGATATGACCGCTTCTTCGGCAGAGTTATGTTCCCTGTATACAGCATTTCGGGACAAGTAATCGGTTTTGGCGGACGAGTGCTAAAGACTGCCGAGAAAACTGCCAAATATGTCAACTCGCCAGAATCGGAAATTTACAACAAAAGTAAAACCTTATATGGTCTGTACCAAGCCCGTACCGAAATTGTAAGGCAGAAAAAATGCTACCTTGTCGAAGGTTATGCCGATGTAATTTCGCTGTACATGGCAGGAGTACACAATGTAGTGGCCTCATCAGGAACATCATTAACCGAAGACCAAATTCGAATTATCCATCGTCTAACCGACGATATAACCGTACTATACGATGGCGACAGCGCAGGAATACACGCATCCATACGAGGAATCGACATGCTTTTGTCTCAAGGACTTAATGTCAGAGTATTGCTTCTTCCCGATGGCGAAGACCCCGATTCTTTTGCTAAGAAATACGGTAGCGAAAAGACCATAGAATACCTCAACACCCACGAGGAAGATTTTATTAGATTTAAAACTCGGTTGTCGAAAACAGAAGCAGACAAAGACCCGCTTAAGCGTGCCGCAATGATAACCGACATTGTAAGGACAATTTCTGTTATCGAAGACCAGATAAAGCAAACCGTTTACCTGCAGGAATGTAGCAAAATTCTTGAAATTGACGAGAATACGCTCTATTCCGAACTGATGAAGCTTCGCAGAAAAAAAATAATGGATGGTAAAGGTCCTGCTGGACAGGCATTCCCATCAAAACCAGAGCCCAAACTACCTGAGCCTAAACAAGTTCCGACAGCAACAGGCAACAAGGAAATCGGATTTTTGTCGAAAGAGCATGAAATAATCAGGATTTTGCTTCTGTACGGCAACAAGGTAATTAACAATCCACTCGACCACAACCGCGAAAATCCGCAAAGGCTGAAAGCAGCAGAACTCATGGTCGCACTTATGCTACAGGGAAACATCACAGAACTCCGCAACAAAGTGAACCAACAGATTTTCAAGGAAATATCAGATGCAGTCATAAACGGGCGCGAAATTTCGGAAAAGGAGTTCATCAATAGTCCCGACCCTGCCATAAGCAGTGTAGCTGCCGATGCATGCGCATCCTCATACGAATTAAGCAAAATGTGGGAAAAGCATGGTTCGGTGTATTACAAGGAGGAAAACAAACTTGGTGAAATAATCACCGATGTTTACAGAAAGTACCTTTTGGAAATCAGGAAAGACGAAAAAAAGCAACTTTCGGCAGAATTAAAAGTGCAGATGGAAACAAGTAAAAATCTAAAGTCAGAACTGACTGCCATCGAAGCAAACGGAAATTCAGAAGACGAAATCGAAAAACTAAGGACAGCCGTTGCCGAAAGTGACAACAAATCCATTGAAATTCTGAAAAGAATAAATGAGATCACTCAGGAAATAAAGGAACTGTCGATAACGCAAGGACGAGTAACAATATGATAGACAAGACAATATCTTTCCCAAACGCAAAAATAAACATCGGACTTGACATTATCCGCCGACGCACGGATGGCTATCACGATATAAGCACGATTTTCTACCCCATCAACATAACCGATGCAATGGAAATTATGCCATCCGACAAATTCATCTTCGACAATCGTGGCATAAAAATCGACTGCGAAATTGAAAAAAACCTTTGCCACAAAGCATACAAAATGCTAAAGGAAGATTTCGACCTGCCACCAGTTAAGTTTGTGCTGTACAAGCACATACCTTTCGGAAGCGGTTTGGGAGCAGGTTCGTCTGATGCGGCATTCACAATAAAGATGCTCAACGAGATGTTTTCGCTGAAACTTTCTGTGGAACAAATGGTTGCATACGCATCGAGATTGGGTGCCGACTGTGCATTCTTCATCCACAACCAACCAATGCTGGCCGAAGGCACAGGAAATATTTTGCACGAAATAGACCTAAATCTTTCAGGAAAAACACTTGTTCTTGTACTTCCGCCAATTTCGGTAAACACCGCAAAGGCATACGCTGGCTGTCATCCGTCAGAACCACAATTTCACCTCGAAGAATCGATAAAACTTCCATTGCAACAATGGAAAGACCGCATTAAGAACGACTTTGAGCCTACAGTTTTCGCAGAAAACCCAATGCTAGCCGAAATCAAGCGCAAACTTTACGAAAACGGAGCTATTTTCGCGCAAATGTCTGGCTCTGGCTCTACTATTTATGGCATTTTCGATGAAAAACCACAAAAGTTGGACATACCCAATTGCAAAATCGAAATAATTGAACTGAAATGAAAAGGACGATAACAACCATAATTGCAATTCTTACCACATTTTTGTCACTATTCTCGCAACAGAATTACGACACAACAGGTAATGCCGAATACTACCGCAAGTTTGCATTTCGTTCTTTCTCAAACGAAAATATAACTCTCCCCTATCGTGAAGCCCAACTATGCAGTTCCGAAAACGGCAAATCGGCATTGGTGATATTCCTACACAGCAGTTCATATCGTGGAGACGACAATAAGTCGCAAATACGCGGCTCTGCAATCAGGAACATTGTTAACTACCTGGAACGCAACAACATAAAATCGATAGTCATTGCTCCGCAATGCGACAAGAACCACTTCTGGAACGACAGTGACTCGAAAGCAAGTTCAGCAACAAAGCAACTGATTGACAAGTTAATTGCCGACAATGCTAACATCGACAGCAAGCGAGTTTACATTTTCGGAGCATCGAGTGGCGGTTCGGGAGTTTGGCGTATGATTTCCGACTATCCCGACACTTTTGCCGCGGCAATGGCTGTCGCCTCGTACCCATACAAGGTGTATCCAAAGAACATGGCACAAACTCCCCTATGCGTAGTTGTTGGAGCAAAAGACAAGATTGCCAAACCATCACTAGTAAAGCCAACAATCAAGGAAATCCAGAAATATGGAGGTACAACAAATTTTATAATCGAAAAAGATTGCGACCATCTGTCTATATATGGCAACGCATTTAACGACAACAACTTGAAATGGATATTCAACAACAAAAAATAGTATCATGAAATTCGACTCGCTTTCACAATGCAAAAAATACATAGCTGCAGATGCTTACAGGTACACAGGAACATATAGCAGAATGGCAAGGCTAATGCTTCGCTTGAAAGTCATCGGATTCCGATATACAAGAGTAATGCGTATCTGCAGTTATCTGCGCTCCCGCAAATTGTTGTTTCCAATATATTTGATTTACAGACTAAAACTCAATAGGCTGTCATACAAATCAGGAATTCAAATCCCCGACACCACCCAAATAGGAAAAGGGTTTTATATTGGACACTTCGGTTGCATTGTCATTAGCGCCCAGACCATAATAGGCAACAATGTAAACATATCGCAAGGCATTACCATAGGAAGAACAAACCGCGGAGAAAAACAAGGAGTTCCCACTATCGGCAACGATGTTTATATAGGTCCTGGCGCCAAAATAATAGGCAAGATAAACATTGGCGACAACATTACAATCGGTGCCAATGCCGTTGTCACTTCGGATGTTCCCGACAACGCCTGCGTTGCGGGAATTCCAGCCAAAATCATTTCTTATGCGGGAAGCGAAGGATATGTAAATAGGAAAGTAAAATAATCAATTAAAATATAATAGTATGATATTAGCAAGCATTGACACAATTCCAGGAAAGAACTTTGAAGTTTTGGGAATAGTAAAGGGAACAGTAGTACAGTCTAAACACATTGGACGCGACATTTTGGCAGGATTGAAAACCATAGTCGGTGGTGAAATACAAGGCTACACCGATATGCTTATCGAAGCACGCAACATTGCAACAGAACGCATGACAAAAGAAGCCGAAGCTCTTGGCGCAGATGCAATTATAGGTATGCGTTATTGCACCTCGGCAGTTATGGAAGGCGCAGCAGAAATTGTTGCCTACGGAACAGCGGTGAAATTTGTTTAATGTTTCAATGGCTGTCGCCGTTTCTATGTTTCTGGTTTCTAATTTATTTGTTTCTGGTTAACAACAAGATGCACAATATTTGTTGCAACATGTGTAGGGGCAGATTTGAAATCTGCTCCTACATGTGCACCAAAATATAGAAACAATTATCATTTTTTTACCCAAATCAAAAATCGTATTTCGTAAATCGTAAATAAATTGTATTTTTGCGGTTTGAAAAATTAATTTGCAATGAGCGAAGGTCTATACTCAATGGAAGCCAAGGATTTCGACAAAACCTTGGATTTTACGAAAATAAAGCCGTATGGCGATACAATGAACGACGGTAAGACTCAAATCAGTTTTACCCTGCCAGTTCCTGCAGGTGCAGAAGCCGAAGAAGCAGCCAAGCAACTCCTCAAGAGAATGGGATTTGAAAATCCACTTGTAGTTTACGCAAAGGAACTTACCGAAGGTTTCACATTCTTCAACTGCTACGGAAGCTGTACACATACCGTTGACTACTCGACAATACATGTTCCGAAGGTTGAATCAACCGTAATGAGCATGAAAGAAACCGATGACTTTATCCGCGAACACATTGGCCGCAAGATTGTCGTTATTGGCGCTAGCACAGGAACAGATGCTCACACCGTTGGTATAGATGCCATCATGAACATGAAGGGTTACGCAGGTCACTACGGCATAGAGCGTTACGACATGTTTGAGGCTCTTAACATGGGTAGCCAGGTCACAAACGAAGAGTTCATTGCAAAGGCAATCGAAGTACACGCCGATGCTCTCCTCGTTTCACAAACAGTAACACAGAAGGATGTTCACATCAAGAACATGACCGAACTTGTCGAAATGCTTGAGGCAGAAGGCCTACGCGACAAGGTTATCCTCGTCTGCGGTGGTCCGCGTATAAGCCACGAGCTTGCGCAGGAACTTGGCTACGATGCAGGTTTCGGTGCAAACACCTACGCCGACGATGTTGCTTCGTTCGTTGCACAGGAACTCGACAGGCGATTGAACAACAAATAGTGCCGATGCTTAAAACTGGAACGGTTATACAGTCGAACGGCAGCAACTGCATAGTAGCCTGCGATGAACAAAAGTACGACTGCGTAATCAAAGGTAAACTGAGGCAAAAAGGTTACAACTCGACAAATCCCGTAGCAGTCGGCGATATTGTCGAGTTTGACATTTCTATAGAGCCAGCCACAATCGCCAGCATACACGAACGCCGAAACTGCATAATACGCAAATCAACCAACCTTTCCAAGCAATCACATGTGATTGCCGCCAATATCGACCAGGCTGTATTCGTGTTCACAATGCACCACCCCGAAACAACAACCGTCTTCCTCGACCGCTTTCTCGTTTCGGCAGAATCATACAGCATTCCAACAATCATCATTTTCAACAAGATAGACATTTACAAGCCCAAGGAATTTGACCAAGTAGCCGAACTTATGGCAACCTACGCCGAAATTGGCTACAAGGTGATTGATGTTTCGGTGACGAAAAATCACAACCTCGATGCAGTACGCGAAATCCTAAAGGATAAGGTAAGCCTTATTTCCGGACAAAGCGGAGTGGGAAAGACCTCAATTGTGAATGCTGTTTCGGGACTAAATCTGAAAACAGCAAGCATTTCCGACTCTCACGACTCGGGCAAGCACACCACTTCATTTGCACAGATGCTAAAACTCGACTTTGGCGGATACATTATTGATACTCCAGGTGTTCGTGCCTTCGGACTTGTGGAACTCGAACGCAATTGCATATCGCACTATTTCCCCGAAATCTTCAAGACTGCCGAAAAATGCCGTTTCTACAACTGCACACACACCAACGAACCAGGCTGTGCCGTGAAAGAAGCCGTAGAAAATGGAGACATCGCGTGGAGCCGATACCATTCGTACACAAACATCTATTTCGACGAGGACGAAAAACATCGCAGAGAAGACTATTGAACAACAAAAATGACATCCATCCAATATTTTTCGTAAATTTGCGCACTTTACTAATAAAGCATAACGACATAAACATTTATGGAAGAACGCCTTATACTAATATCAAACGATGACGGGATAGCCTCGAAAGGCATCGAAACGCTTATACGCATAGCACAACCTTACGGAAAACTCGTAGTTGTAGCACCAGTAAACGCACAGTCGGGAAAATCTCATTCCGTATCGCTAACCACTCCCATCAGATATGAAATAAGACACAGTAGCAAGAATCTCGAAAAATATGTACTATACGGAACTCCAGTCGATTGCGTAAAAGGGGCTCTCACAAAAATCCTTCCACGCAAACCCGACCTGATGCTTTCGGGAATAAACCATGGAGCAAACTCGGCAATTAGCGTTGTTTACTCGGGAACTATGGGTGCGGCCATCGAAGCATCATTCTACGGAATCCCTTCCATCGGACTTTCAATAATCACTCACGATGCAGATGCCGATTTCGAGACAATAGAAAAAACTGCTCCTGCACTTATTGAAAAAGTGCTCGAACATGGTCTTCCAAATCAGGTTAGCCTCAATGTAAATTATCCAGTCACCACTCCTGACAAATTCAAAGGTTTCAAAATCTGTACACAGACAAAAAGCTACTGGTACGAGGACTTTGAGGAAACAACCGACCGCTTTGGAAACATAGCATACTATCAGCGCGGGCACTTGGTGAACATGGAACCCGAAAATCCCGACTGCGACGAAAATGCTCTTGCAGAAAATTACGCAGCAATCGTTCCTGTGCGTGCCGACTTCACTGAATACAAAATGATTAACGAACTAAAGAATTGGAATTTATAATATGGAAGCAAGACCAAACATGATAAAGCGCTTCAACAAGCCCATTTTCGGACTGTTGATTGGTATTATTGTACCTATAATCGCATTCTTCATCTATTTCCTTATCGAACACTTCATGTACGGATGGGGATTTGTCGATTTCATAAACAGGCTTATCGAAATCAAGTCGATTCTACCACCAAGTCTCTGCGTTTTTGCCGACCTTATTCCCTATTTCATTTTCAAGAAGTTGGATTACTGGTACGCCGTTAAAGGTCTGGTATTCTCGCTGGTAATCTACACGCTGATATTTGTCGTCCTCACATTCATGAAATATTAATGAAGTATTTCGTAATTGCCGGCGAAGCATCGGGAGACCTGCACGGTTCCTTTCTTGTTGAACAGATAAAAATTGCCGACACTAATGCTAATATTGAAGGCTGGGGCGGTGATTTGATGTCGGCGCAAGGAGTAAAACTGCACAAGCATATCAAGGACTTGGCATTTATGGGGTTCGTAGAAGTTGCCAAAAATCTGCATACAATTTTTGCAAACATAAAGCTTGTAAAACAGCAGATTACAGACTTCAACCCCGAAGCACTTGTGCTTGTAGATTATCCCGGATTCAACTTCCGCATTGCAAAATGGGCGAAGAAACAAGGCTTCAAGGTGATGTATTTCATTTCACCGAATGTCTGGGCATGGAAGGCGAACCGCGTGTACAAGGTTCGCGACAATACCGACAAAATGTACACGATTCTTCCGTTCGAGAAGGCTTTTTACGCAAAATATGGCATCGATGTCGAATATTTCGGGCATCCGCTTGTCGATGTGATAGCATCGTACAAGGCAAAAAACATTGACGAGTTCCGCCAAATGCACAATCTTCCCGACAAGCCCATAATTGCAACAATGGCAGGCAGTCGCCGACAGGAAATAAGCCGTATGCTTCCAATAATGGTCGAAACGGCACGAAAATTTCCGCAATACCAGTTCCTAATCACTGGTGCACCAGCAATCGACAGGGAATTTTACAACCAATTTCTGACCGACAAACCCGAAAATATGGAATTGCTTTTCAATAGCACCTACGAAATCCTCTCCCATGCCGAAGCAGGACTTGTCACTTCAGGCACGGCTACCCTCGAAACTGCATTGTTTGGCGTTCCGCAAGTCGTATGCTACAAAGCTGATGCATTCTCGGTGTTCATTGCACGGCAAGTTTCGAAACACTCTGGAGTAAAATACATTTCGCTGGTAAACCTAATCCTTGACAAGCCCAGTGTGCGCGAACTCATCCAGGACGACCTTACCGTGCAAAACGCAACAGAAGAACTTAGCCAAATTATCATAGGTGGAACAAAACGACCGTCCATCGAAAACGACTACGCCGAACTTTACGGAAAACTCGGCGAAAAAGGCGTTTATAAACGAATAGCGGAAAATATTTGCAGAAATCTATAATCTATTATGCTGCAAAAAAAACGGAATCAGATCCCGAAACAAGTTCGGGATGACATTCCGTTTTTTCATTTCTCGTTATTGTTATGCAAAACAAGGCTCACAATGCATTGTGAGCCTACAAATTACATCCCCGCTACGCAGGTCTGTGATTTTTGGCTACACCTCAGCAAAACAAAACTCCTCGTTTGTTTTGTTCTGCTTTCGGTTTGCACAAAAATTGTCAATTGTTCATTGTAAATTATCCATTAATCAACAAACCTTACCCCTTCCAAAACTTCATGCAAGTCTGGATTTGTCGGGTCGGTAATATTATCGGTGGCAACACGTACAACATATTTCTTTTCAGTGTTGTATATGTAGCAGCACATCTTGAAATAGTCGTTGTCGTCGGTGAAGACCTTCCAAGTGTAGTCACCGATTACAATGTCGTCGTGACGAGTCTCAGCAGGATACTTGGAAATGGTTTCCTCGAGGCTTGGAGAATCCCAGTGTTTAACTTCAAACTCGATTTTTGTTCCTTTTTTTCTAATTCCAGAATTAGAATAAGCAATATCGACTTCCCATTTTTCGGTTGGTAAAGTGATTTGATAATCGGAATAGTGATAGTAAGTCTCAGGTTCGGCCTCTACTGTCGGTTCCTGTTTTTCCTGTTCTACATTAATTGCAACATCTTCCGTTACAGGTTCGGAAGTCTTTCCGTTTGCATTACAGCCCATTCCCGCTATGGAAAATACGGCTAAGAATAATAAAATGTTCCTCATGTTAAGTTGTTTATATGTTTTTGGTTTCTAGTTTCTAGTTTCTAGTTTCTGGTTTATAGTTTCTGGTTCAATTTTCAATGGCGAAGCCGTTTCTAAATTAACAATCAAGGTGCAAAGTTAAATTATTTCTCGCAAACCGGACGAATCGGCAGACCGTCTTCGCGAGTGCCATAGTCGACACCATAATAATTTGCATGGAATATTATGTAACCAGCTCGGAAAGCACCATCTATGTCAATTGAATTTGCCCAATACTCACCGCTACCATAAGCGCCTTCGCTGAAAAGGATTTTTCCGCGATAGTAGCCAGCTGCTGGAAGGAAGATGCTTTGTCCGTTTGGTCCTTTAACCTCGTAACCACCTTCGGGCTTCCAGGTCCAAGTACACTTTGTTTTCAATTCTTTTAATTCCGCTATTGTCGGCATACGCCAACCATTGCCCCAATTGGCAGAAGCGGCATCGTCCGACAGTTCCAAGCTTGTCAACTTATCAGATTCACCAGCCGTATATTTGGTCAAATTTGTACCATTATAATACTTATAGCTGTCCTCAGTATAGTTGTCCTTTACAGTTGTTTCTCCCCAAGCAAAGTAGTCGCCGTACTCTTCCGGAGATTTAGCTCCTACATTGCAGGTTGCCCATCTTACCGACAAGCCGAGGTCAACCCAGTCGTGACCGCCAAGATTTCCTGTAGGTATTTCCGCTGCAATGTCTTCATTATCTACGCTATAGCATGCCAACATTCCGACAACAGAAACGACAGCCAAGACGACCGCGATTATTAAATAAAACTTTTTCATTTTAAATAGTGTTTAGGATTAAAGGCAAGAAGGCTAACAGCCAAGCAGTTTTGCTGTTCCGCTGTTAGGCTGTTCGCAGTTTGTCTGTATTGCTGTCAGCCTTCATGTCACTCCGCTACTTGCGAGCTTCGCGATCTAATATCCTATTATGGCAAGGTTCTGTAATTCTCAGTTTATTTTCTTCGAGCAGGGTGTATGCACATCCTAATACCGATTTGTCTGAAACATTGGTGAAGAATATTGAATCTTCAGTGGTCTCATAAGTAAAATCATAGCTTTTACTAGCATCGGATGAGATAAACTTTCCCGTTTTGTCATCGTTGAACTGATAAGTGGTGATTTCGCCGAAGAAATTACTTGTCCATTGTCCCTTTACCAAAGGAGATGTTGATTCTGATTCTTCGGTTTTTGCACCGTTGTTGCACGAATAGAGCATTACCAATGCGAATGCTACTGTTGCCAATAATACTAATGTTTTTTTCATATCTATAAAATTTTTAAATTAATAATTCTGTTTCTTGATTGGCTCGAAGGCGAGAAGGCTAACAGGCTGACAGTCTTGCAGTCTTGCAGACAGGCTGGTCTTCCGTTAGACTGGCCTTCTGCTAGTCTTCTAGCCCATTATTTTGCGACAACAGGACGAATAGTGAGTCCATCATTGCGATACAAATTGCTAATTTCTCGATAATTCGAAGATGACTCCATCGTGAAAATCAAAATCTTTGCCATATACAAGTTTTGTTCTAGAGAAAGAGAACGCGTCCAATAATAACCGTAGGTAATTTTTGAGGGATCACCTGAGATAAGGTCACTTTCTTTAAAATATCCAGCGGCTGGAAGGAAAATAGTTTTTCCGTTTGTTCCTTTAACTTCATAACCATTCGCTTTCTTAGTCCAAGTACATTTGTCAAGCAATTCTTTAAACTCTTCTTCTGTAGGAATACGCCAATCCTTACCCCAGTTTGCAGATGCAGCATCATCAGTTTCTTCCAAGATTTCCAGTTTATCATCATATGTATATTTGGTCAAACCAGCATCAAAATACCGATATGTTTCCCTATTGAAAATCTCTTTTGTCTTTGTTTCACCCCAAGCAAAATAATTGCCGTATTCTTCCGGTTTGCTTGCTCCTACATTGCAAGTCGCCCACTTAGTACCGCTTGGCAAACCCAAGTCTACCCAGTCGTGACCTACAAGGCTACCCGTTGTTGGCTCTTCGACAACGGCATTAGTGTTCTCTTCTTCACTTGAGGCTTCGGCAGTCTTGCCATTGCCATTACAACTTGCCAACATTCCTGCTACAGAAACAATGGCGAAAAATAATAAGAACTTCTTCATATTCAATAATTTTAAAAGTTTAAAGTTCAATGTTCAAAAGTTCAATGTTCATTTTTTTGCTTTGGCTTGGAGTTCGTTGTCCACCTGAGCCTTAAAGCTTTGGGGGACAACAAACCTACAGCCGATCTAAAAATATTATTGGTGGAATGATTACATGTTTACTTACGCTTTTCGCGATCATATACCATATTGTGACCTGGATAATTAAATCTCAGCTTGTCATCATTGATAAATGTGTAAGCATATCTCTTTACCGATTTGTCTGCAACATTGGTGAAGAATATGGAATCAGTCGTTGTCTCGTAAGTAAAATCATAACTGTCACTAGCATTCGATGAAATAAACTTTCCAGTCATGTCATCGTTGAACTGATAGGTAGTGATTTCGCCAAAGAAGTTAAGCGTCCACTGTCCCTTTACAAACGGAGAGTTTGATTCTGATTCTTCGGTTTTTGAACCGTTGTTGCACGAATAAAGCATTACCAATGCGAATGCTATGCTTGCCAAAAGTACTAATGTTTTTTTCATATCTTAAAATTTTTAAATTAATAATTCTATTTCTTGTTTGGCTAACAGGCTTACTGTCTAACAGGCTTGCAGACAGACAGACTGGTCTTCCGTTAGACAGGTCTTCTGTTTGCCTGTCAGCCTTTCAGCCCTTTATTTGCGTACCCAATCGGAAACTTCGTGCCATGCATTATTTCCTCGTGTTGTGCCGTTCTTGTGACCCCATTCTTTTTTCAAGTAATTAAATGCCACAATATTGCGACCATCAGCAAGTTCATAAACTACCCAGTAATGTATAGTTTTCTCCCATGTTGTTTCAGAATATTCACCCCACTTGGATTCCTTCCATTCGCTGGTAAGACCAACTGCTGCAACCTTGCAATTCTTAAGTTCGGGATGTTCTTCCCTGTTGAATCCTGCATAAGGACGCGACGATTCGTATTCCATAACTTCGCCTTCGGCAGCAGCATTCTTCCATACAATCTTGTCTTCCAACATTTCAACTGTATATTTTAGTTCAGGGTCATAGTTTTTGTGCTTAATCGTGTACATCCTTTTATCAAGCAATAATGCACCATAAACATATCCTGCAAGCAAACGATTGACTTTTCCTGTATATGTACCAGGAATATCTCCCGAATTTGAACCTTCTTCCTTTAAGTTACACAAAATATGACTACCTCCGTTGGGAAATTTTAACAACACTTTATATTCCATACCATAAACACCAGCATTTTTTACTTCAAATTTAAGCACTCCAAGATGCGGTGATACGATAGTTCCGTCTTCGCTTATTGAACCCTTGTCTTCGCCACGGTTGTTTGTAAACTTGCCTGTGCTGGGGTCTAGTTTAATAACATCACCTTTCTGGTTGCCTGCCATTTCTGTAAGCATTGTAAATTCCAATGTTGCTGGATTCCATGTGCAGACTGCCATCTCACCATTTTTGCCTACTGAGAATGTAGATGTTGCTGCCTTTGCATCTGCCTTAGGCATTTCACATTCCCTATTTTGGTTAGACTGCTGTGTCTTGTTCTTTACTGCCTTTGCGATTCCGCCCAAAAGTTGAGCATCGGCATTGTAACTTACACCAAACATAATGGCTAACAATGCCATAACCTTAAAAAATGTACTAATTCTTGCCATAACTATTTTTTTTTTAAAATTATCAAATTTGTTAATTATTTACTTGTGTCTTACCGTTGTTTAATAGTTTACAAAATACCAGTGAAACTTACCGTACAGATATTTCTCGGTCGTTGCATTTGCGACAAACCTTGACTCTCCGTAACTTCCACCACCTATATAATCCTGACGGATTGGGTACTGTGTAGCCAGCTTGTGACCTGGGTGCTCATCGTCGATAATAATAACCTCCGCATGTTTGAGACGGTACTCGGGAATTCCAACAGAATTCTTAACTATATCCCACTTTGCCGTTGCATCGGCTGGACAAAAAACTTCAACAAGTTGCATTGAAGGATAGTTTTTCTTAAGTTGGCTCTTCAGGTTGTTCTCGATTGCTGCATCACGCTGTGACGGCTTGGTTACCGATCTCGTGGCTTTCTCGCAATGTGCAATACGCGCCTTGTCAAGTTCGTCGGCAGTACGGAACTTAATAGGAAGATTTGCAATCGAATCGGCTGGCATCTTGTCCATAAACGATTTAAGTTCATTAAGATAGAGATTTTCGGCAGTCGGGAAAATCTGTCCTTGTCCAACTATTTCGGTATCAATCCAATGCAAGATTTCGCGGATGAACCACATTTTTGCAACATCGGTCTTGCAGGTTGCTGCCTTATCGAGTTGTCCGCGCACATAACCGCTAATGTCGTTGAAAGCCGGAGTAACATCCTGTTCCATCGCTGTCTTTACATACATATTGTATAAGGTATTGTAATCAAGGACTTGTCCCATATTTACCATGCTGAGTAAGTCGGAAACCATATCTTTATCGTTAGATTTATTTTCCCAAGGCGACTTGTTCGACAAATTAGACTGTAGCGAGTAGAGTTCTCCAGTTGTTACTGGCCAATCTCCTGTTACATAACCTATTACAAATTTAGCCTGCGGCAACGCACCGATAAGCACATCGTAATCGATGCCGTACCTGAGGCTAAGCGCTTGTTCGAAGAAAACGAAGGCACGGGCTATGTCCTCGGGAGCCGACTCCTTGGTGACTGTGGTTGCAACATGGAAGTTGTAGTCGGCAGCAGTCTCATACGGCGACATCTTATCCAATGCAGCCTTATCAACAGGGCTTAAAGATTGCTGTTGCTGTGATGTTGGACTGCTTGAATTCTGTTGCTGCGTTTTGTCGGTCTGCGACTGGTTGTGCTGAATCTGCTGAACGGCCTTGTTCTTTGCCTTGTTGAGCACACCTCCCAACTGAGCATCGGCATTGTAACTAAAACCTAACATAACGGTCATTACCGCCATTACCTTTAATAAATTACTCATTCTTACCATAATATTCTGATTTAAATGTTATTAATAGTGTTACTTTATTATAAATTTTTCAATCGTTGTTCTTTCTAAAGCCATATTTTCGTTTCCTTATTTAATTTAGGTTTGGTCAACAATCAAATTGTAGGACAAAATTAGGCCTGTATGCCGTTTTGCTCTTTGTCATTTTCTGCCAAAACTTGTGCAGAGTCTTACAAAATGACCTAAAATTTTGTGCATATCTGCACAATCATTTTGTGTATCATGCTGAAATACAAGAAATAAGAAAATGTAATGGATAATTGACAATGGATAATGGACAATTAATAATTAACAATGGATACTCCCTCTCCGATGTCATGCTGAACTTGTTTCAGCATCTGTAATGAATAATGGACATTACGCCCCTTCGAACCTTCGACAGGCTCAGGGAACGTCTCAGGGAGCGATAACTCTGCTTACTGAGTCTGTCGAAATGAAAAATTTAGTAGGCTTGCAATAAATTGTAGGCCTACTAAAGCAATGCTAACCGACAAATGTGAACAGGAATTTGGAAGTTTGCTCAAACAAATACTTGACAATAAGCAACTTACAGAAATTAGTACAAATTTACGACGAATCGAAAAATTGTACTGCACTCAAAATCAACGAATTTGCATATCAACCCAAAACGATTGTAGGCTCGCAATGCATTGCGAGCCTACAATCGTAAATCAAAATTCGTAAATCCTATTGTTCTGACGAATTTACCCAGTCAACGCATTTAACTCCAGGCATTAGGCTGAAATGCTTTATGTTGTGAGTTACAACAGTCAAGCCTAACCTACGAGCCGTTGCTCCAATGATAATATCGAAATCACCGACCGTATATCCTTTACTTACAATACTTTGGCGAATGTCGGCATAATCACGAATCCAGTCACCAAGAGGTAGCACAGTAAATGTATTTTCAATCTCCTTTGGCTCTTGAAGATGACGCTCTACAGCCTTGCTGTGCAGAGCACCATAAGTAAGTTCTGCAATAGTAACCTCAGAAGCAAAAATTTGATCTACAGGAGTTTTTGCAATATGGATGTCAACTCCACCACGATGACGGAAAAATTCAATCCAAGTATCAGAATCAAGAATATACCCTTTCATAACGAACTAATCATCAAGGTTAATTTCACGATTTGCAGGACGACCATCATTACGATGCTTCATCATCTGATAGTACTCTTCTCCTTCTTCATCAGACCAACTTCCAGCCAATCTGAGAAAATCAGCCTTGCGTTCCTCTGCAGTTTTATTCAAAACACTATTTTCTGGCATAACCAATTTATTAGCAAGCCATTCGCGGTCACTCTGCGAAAGGGATAGTCCTTGCAGATAATTCCATAAATTATTTAATGCCGTTGTTGTCATATGCTATCGTTTATTGTTGCCACAAAAATAGAGAAAATATTTTAATCAACAAATTTGTTTTGCAATACATTGGCTCGCAATGCATTGCGAGCTACAATCGTAAATCATAATTCTAAAATCGTAAATCCTATTGCATATTGTCAGCAAACGGCGAAGCAATATTAACGCCGAAGGCATAGAAACCAGAAACGGCGTAGCCACAGAAACCGGCGAAGCCCTTATTCCCCTTTATACTCCGACGGCGTTTTTCCGAAGAACTTCTTGAAAGCGCGAGTGAAACTCGACTGGTCGTCGTAGCCGCAACGGAGAGCGACATCCATAATTGAAAGCGACTGGTCGGTGTCGAGCAGGTTGCGGGCCTTCTGCATGCGGATGCTTGTGATGTAGGCTTGCGGTGTGGTGTCGGCAACTGCAGCAAGGCGCCGACGGAACTGCGAAGTACTCATGGCAAGCTTCGACGCCAATTCATCAACATTGACACACGAAGCGTCTATCTGGTCGTTGATAATGGTCATTGTTTTCGTCAGGAACTGCTTGTCGCTCTCAGAAAGATCATCGGCATCGGGATTCTCGACCCTGATGATGTTCGCAAACTTTTCGTAAAGTTGCTCGTAATTGTTTTTCAACTCGTTGAAATCTAGCGAAATCTGCTTCAAACGATTTTGCTGCAACCTTGAACGACGACGCACACGCACATAAAAGAACACAATCACGCCCAACAGCAAAATTGCCACAGCAATACCTACCGCCAGTATTATATTTCTATTCTTTACCTTTTGGTTTTCGTCCGACAAGTGTTCGTTGTCGTACTCGGCGGTGTAACGGGCAAGGCTCTCAGTAGCACCTTCATAGTAAAGTTTGTTCTTGATGTCGTTGTACTTGTCGAGTTCGATTTTTGCGCTGTCAGGATTTATGTCCCACAAGGCCTCGTAAAGTCCCTTGCGTGCCTGCAGTTCGTTGAACGGATTGTTCATCTTGTTGCACAAGTCAGCCGACTCACGGAAATTATCTACAGCCTGTCTTTTCTGACCAAGAGCCATCAGCGCAGTACCGTTGTTGGTCAACGAGATAGCCAGCGACTGAACATTTCCCGTCTTACGGAAATAAGGTATTATGGTATCGAAAATAGCAATGGCTTCCTCGTTGTTGCCCATACCTACCAGAATCGTGGCCTTTTGTGCAAGACGGACATTGAGATAGGGTTCCCTATTCTGCTGGCGTTCGAGCGAGACAGCACGGTCAGCATATTTGAGTGCTTCATCAAAATGACCGAGCGAGAACTCTGTTTCCGACAAGGTTCCGCAAGTGCGCGCAATTCGGGCAGGGTCGCAGGTCTTTTCGGCATACACCAAGGCCTCCTCCATGTAAACCAGTCCCTGCTGCGACTGCTTAGCGGAAACATAGATAGAACCAATTATGTTCAGGGAAGCACTTATGCGGTCGTTGTCGCCCGATTCGCGGTCAATCTGATTGCAGAGTTTGGCGTAACTGATAGCATCGTCGTACTTCGACTGACGCATATAGCAGATTGCAATCACGCTCAGGCATTCGCGCTCGTTCTCCTTATCGCCACAAGCTTGCAGCAAGGGCAACGCAACCAGACTGTAATCCGAACCTTTGTCGTAACGCTGCGTTGCCAAGTACCATTCGCCAGCCCAAAAGCAAACCGTCTTGCGCAAAGTGTCGGCCGGAGCATTGCTGTCGAAAATAATTGCATTGTCGGCAATTTGCTTTTCCGCAAAGCAAGTCATCAACCTGTTGGCATCCTTTACAGTCGGATTTTTGTCAAACACCGTCATCAAGGAATCAATCTCGTCGCCCTTGGCAAGATTTGCGCCAATGACAACAAACAATAGTGTCACTGCTAACAATTTCATATTTCTCATATCCAAAATTCCCATCTTCCTTATTACTGAAAAAGTTAAGTTAATAGTAAACTACAAAGTTACGCCCGTGCGCACGAACAAGTTTGACATTTTCTTACAAAAATTATGCAGAATCTTACAAACTGACACGAAGCCGTATTGCTATCTCCTTCACAATCAAGGAATCATATTATACCTTAATTAATGTTTGACAAAAGTAAAAATAATTTATGTAATAGAGAATAACGGAGATTAATTTTTAGTATGTTTGTTTCATTGCAACACATTGTGTCGCTGAAATCAAAATCTCATATCGGACTTCATCAACCGTTTAAAAATATTCCGCACAATTGGACAAGTCTCGGCATTCAACTCGCAAATTTTCAGTATGCTTTTAATGTTCTTTGAATCGGTATGCGGATATTCGCGACATGCCTTTGTGCGTGAATTGTACAACATGCAGTAATTGTCGGGCATAAGGAAAGGACAAGGCATTTCCTTGAAAACATAATCCCCATCCTCATCAATGCGAAGATACAGGGCAATAAAAGCCGATTCCTTCATTTTCAAATGAGTAGCCATGCGAGCTATGTCGTTTTGTATGAAGCGTGGACCAAGAGTGCGACAGCAATTGGCACATAGCAGGCAATCTATTTTCTCCGATTCCTCATCGTGCAGACGATGAAACAAGGCATCCAACTTCTTACCATCCAGTCGCTTAAGGCGTTTTATCAAATCGGAGTATTCGCCGTCCATGCTATTCAACCTTTACCACTCTGTGCGACACCGAAACGCCCTCTGACTTTATGCTCACAATGTAAACACCATTGGGCAAGTCCGAAACATCGCGTACAACAACCTCATCATCTGCAACTTGAACTGAATACGAAAGCACAAACCTTCCTAGCGAAGAATATACATTCACTGCAACTTCGCGAGGCTTTTCAGTTCTTAGTCTTACCACAAGTTCGTCATTCACAGGATTTTGCACAATCGACTGAAAACTGGCATCAGTATTTTCGGATGCATAACCGACATTGCCAAAATCCAACTCAGCTACAACTGGAAGATGGTCACTCATATTGTAGAGTGCATCAATCACATTGCTTGGCAAGGTATTGTTAGTCGGAGAATTAATAGAACCGTTGAACCTGTTTCCATCTTGACCTACAGCCCAGTACGAATCCTGACAATAGGTTATGCCTTTTGTTCCATTAATGATGCTTGATGACATGAGTATGAAGTCGAAACGGTCATCCATACCGCCACCCGAAAAGCAATCGTTGTTACCGCTATGTGTCGACTGCGTGTGATATTCACTAAAATTCCAGTTATTGTTCCACTCTCCCATCTGGTTTAAAGGGTCGTAGAATGCAATCGGCAAGTAAGATGGATTTACAAGATACTGAAATGCTGGCTCTGACGCCCGATACACATTGAAGTCGCCACAGACAATGTAATTGTCGCTGTTGCCCTGTGCAGTAAGATAATTCACAAGCTGTTGGATTTCTGTGCCACGTTGTGATTCATAGCCAGTTCCTGCCTTTAAATGGACAATCGCAACCTTTAAAGTATCATTAGAGTAAAGATGCTTCAGTTTGTAAATGTTTATCTCGCGGATGTCGGTATCGACCTTTGTCTGGGCAACAAGTTTTAGTTTTGTATTATCATAAAAAAGAGCATTGTTCAGGTATTCGTTTCCAGATGCCGATGCTGCCGACCAGCGCCTTACTCCATTAACATTCAGCGAATTTCCAAGAATATAATAAATCGTAGATGATAAATTGGGATTTTTTCCAACTTCGCAGCAACAAAGTATGTCTGGTTGTTGGTTTGCGACAATTGTCGCCAAATAACCAGCTTTGGACTGATGTGAATTGTTTTGTGTTGTACAGTAGCTTGTATAATTATTGAAATTCAACAAATTATAACTCATAACCTTAATTCTTCCCTGCGAAAAGCCTTGCAGGGAAAGCAAGATTACAACGGCAAAGAATATTCCGAACCTACAACGCATAATTCAATACTAATTCATAACGGTTTTCTGCTTGACTTCTACAATCTTGCCATATTTAGCGAGTTCTTTCATGTCTATTTTCTTCTTGTTACCGACAATGGTAATAAGCACCGGACGACCAGCAATGTTTTGCTTGTAGAAATCAACTATATTGTCAAATTCCAATGACTTATATACTTCGTACTGCATAATACGCGGGTCTTCCTTGTAGCCGAAAAGTCTCCATTTCTCAACGGTTTCGGTAATATTGCGCTCATCGGGTTTGGATGTCAGCAACGACTGCATCAAATAATCCTTCACGCCACGCATACGCTTTTCCTTCCGTGGCATATCTTTGATAAGTCCTGTCATAACCGAAATCGCCTCTATTGTCTTGTCGCTCTGTGTTCCCACAAATGCCAAGAACTTAGACTTTTCCTTTTGCGTCAAACCACTTCTGCTTACAGCGTATGCTGAATATGCCATCGAGCGAAATTCCCTAATCTCTTGGAATACAAGCGATGACATACCTGTACCGAAATACTGGTTAAATGCATCCTGACTAGCCATCTGCTTTTCGTCAAGCACTTCGCCCTCAATGTAGAAGTATATCTTACTCTGAGCCGCCTTAGAATCGTTGATGAGCAATATTGTATTCTCGGCATATTGCTTTGTCGGCAAAACCTTCGGGAAATCACCGCTAGCTGATATAGAACCTAAATCCATGGTTTTTAGCATAAAAATCACATCATCCGTACTCAAATTACCAGAATAATGCACGGTTAACGGGGAAGTCTTTACCTGCGAAAGGGCAGACACCATGTCATCGGATGTAATTTTCGAAATTTCCTTTGCACTTGTCCTGCGCAAATACCTTGAATTCTCGCCATAAATGCCGTACTGCAGCAATGCCGATGCAATATCGTCTGTCGATTTGCGCTCCATCTGGCGGGACATCGCATCCTCCTCAACAATCCTTTTTAGTTTTGAATCATCTGACTTTGCATCCTTAAGCAGGCTAATGACCAAACTAACCGACTCCTTAAAATACTTGTTGAAACCGTCAATTGAAACGGTAAAATAATTGTCGTCGGCAGAAATTGAATACGATGCTGCATATTTCTGAAGTTCTTTGTTGAATTCGTCGTTTGTGTATTTTGATGTACCTATATACTGAAGATATGACGCCAGTTGATCGTATTTCGGATTATCCTTCAATCCCGTCTTGAACTTTATCTCCATGTTGAAGATGTCATTCTGGTCGAACTTTGAATAGTATAAGTCAACACCTTTAGCAATGCCATAAAACTCATAATCTTCTCCTTCCTTTACAAACTTTGGCGACATCGATTTCACTGGCATATCCTCAAATCTCAGAGCATAATCGGACGAAACCTCGGCATTTTCTGGAACAACTGGGTCGAAACCGGGTTTGTCCAACTTGTCCTTGCTCGGAAAACCCATTTTTGAATGGTATGACAGATAGTTGTCGTTCAAATACTTTTCCGCAACCTTTTTAATGTCCTCAGGAGTTATGGTCTTTATATATTTCGGATAAGCAAGCACTTCGTCCCATTCCATGCCTGTAAGAAAACATTCTCCCATCTTGTAGGCACGCATCTCAGGATCTTCCATTTCCGACTCAAAATCCTTTATCATTTCGAGCTTTATTGCCTCCAATTGCTCCTTGTCAACCTCCTCGGTACGCAGACGCTTTATTTCGTTAACTACCAGCGCTTCAGCATCCTCGAACTTCTGTCCTATGATTTTTGGAACGTACAATACCATCATTCCGCCATGGTCGAGGCGTTCGTTGTTGAGTGCCATTGCCGCCAACAACTTTCTGTCGTTCATAAGTTTGTCCAAGTAACCCGTTGATGATGCATTATTCAACAAAGTCTGGCATACGGAAAGTACATATTTATCCTTGTTGTTCATTGTCACCGTTCGGTAGCCAAGCACACCCATACGGACTGGTGTCAGCGCAACTTCGACCGATTCTACGCCATTGAAAGGCTTTTCCTCGTATTTGGGATATTCAGGAACTTCGCCCTTACGCCATTCGCCAAAATATTTTTCAATCATCGGTTTAATTTCCGAAATTTTGAAATTTCCCGTCATTATCAAAGCCATATTATTTGCGACATAATATGTATCATACATTTTCTGCATGGCCGTAAGTGACGGATTCTTAATATGGTCGGCTTTTCCTATGACTGTCTGTGTTCCGTATGGATGGTTCTTGTAGAAATGCGACAAAAACGACTCCATAAGGTTTGAAGTAAACTCATCAGCATACATGTTCTTCTCCTCGAACACCGTCTCCAACTCCGACTGGAACAACCTGAAAACCGGATGTTTGAATCTATGCGAGTACAACTCCATCCATTTTTCCATCTGTCCTACTGGAAATGCATTGAAATAAGCGACAACCTCATCAGATGTGAAAGCGTTTACCATTGTTGCTCCCATTCCATCAAGCAACTTATCGAGTTCGTTTGGAATAGCGTACTTTCCTGCCTTGAGCGACAATTCATTGATTTCCTTTTGGATTTCCTTGCGACGAGCATCGTCTGTTGTTGCTGCAAGCTCATCATATTTCATCGAAATGCTGTCCAAGTAAACCTTTTCTGCCTTATAGTCAATGGTTCCTATTTCATCTGTACCCTTAAACATCATGTGTTCAAGGTAGTGCGATGTACCGGTATGGTCGGCAGGATCATATTTTCCTCCCGTCTTGATTGCTATAGCACCAAGAACCACCGAAGCATTCGGGTCTTCGTTAAGATATACATTCAGTCCATTGGACAACTCGTAATGCACAACATCAAGACTTTTATTCTTTTGTGAAAACGCAACTAAGCAACAGGCTATAGCCAAGAGCAAAAAAACTATTTTTTTCATATCCAATTATTTATATTTCTTTTTAAAATCTTTTTTCTTCAAAACAAATGTAGAAACTATCGAGATTCCATTCTTTGGGCTACGATCTAAATCCGTTTCCACCTTCGATAATTTATCCAAAATATCCATTCCCACCACAATCTCGCCAAAAACAGTATAGAAGCCCTCGAACATCGGCACTCCACCCCTCACTTTGTACTTGTCAATGTTATTTTCCGATATTGAGAACAACTCAACTCCATCGTTTTCAATCTGTGGTTTCACCATTTTCATCACGGTAGCATACAATTCGTTGTACAGCTTCATTGTTTTCATTGTGTGCAAAGCATCGAGACTGTCTTTCAATACCTTGTTTTCTGGCAAAGTCAAAAACTTGTCTATATATATCTTATAGGTATCGCGATTTCGAATTGCAACAGTAGTCTTTATTTCGTGAATGTCAATATTCTTGCTTCCATCAATAATGAAAAACAAGCTGGCATCGGATTTTTTTTCGGGATTTTTTGGTCCTTCAATCCGCTTCATTGCCACTGTGCCACGCAATGGTAGAATCTTTTCGTTGAACTCGGCAGGCAAAGTTCTGTCGCTGTCAAAATCCGCAGCAAGCATATCCTTTTCCGAGAATCCTTTGCGCAGTCCGAACGAATATTCGCTGTTGCGAACAGCATTATACACCATAGTTTCATTGTAAAAATTCGATGAACATTTCTTCATAAAATTATCGCGATGAGCTGGTGTTCCTTGATACAAACCAACTACAAAACTGCCCGCAGTTGTTTCTATTTCAACATAATTCTTTACTTTCAACGGATTGCGGAGAACTGAGCAGGACTGCAAAAATCCGGCAGCGAAAAAGCATAAAAAAAGTATCCGCAATATTTTTTTCACAAATTATTAAATTTATATTGTTTTTTTTACTAATATTGTCGGCGTAAAATTAGAAAAAAATTTCAAGAATGGATATGAAAAAAAATGTTGTAATATTTTTGGTATTAGCCATAGCGATTGGTGCAATGGTTATGATTGGCAGTTGCCGCCAACCTGTTCCGCCAAAGGCTATTGTAAAAATTGTCGATACTGACAAACAGCCTGTCGAAAATGCAATGGTGATTGTTAAAGCCAACAATTCGGACAGCGCGCACACCATGGTGTATTTCAAGGATGAAACAAAATCGGTTGCCGACACTCAGTACACATCTTCTGACGGTACGCTCGAATACGAATTCAAATACGAATCGATATTAAAGGTTGAAGCAACCAAAGGGACCGACAGAAGCCATCCGTTCATCAGAAGAGGCATGGGTGTTCTTGTTCTCGAAAACAACAAGACTGCCGAAGTTACAATTGAAATTAACGAACAAACTGTATTCAATTAGGATTTAATATGAAAAGATTTTTATCAGCCATTATACTTGTGGCATTTAGCGTTTGTGCTTTCGCTCAGGTGACAATTACATCCAGCAATTATTATCAGCCCGGAAGCATTGCAAGAGATGTTTATACTGTTGGAAATGATGCAACAGATTCTGTATCAACTGCGAACATTTTGACGACACCGCTAAAATTCGGCAAATCACTCGAAACTCAATTTGTCAACACGACAGACTCGTTAATTTATTCAGAACCAGCAACAGAAGGGAAATTTACAGATGAAACTTGCTCATTTGCAGATAGAAATGGAATGCGCATGCATCTAAAAGTTACTGAAGCAAAAGCCATCTGCCTAGGCGTTAGCGGAGCTTTGGCTCAATTGGGACTTAACGACGACATAGAAGTTCCATTCGAAGAAGCAATGGATGTCATAACTTTTCCTGCACAGCTGAATTCGCAGACCAACAGCACAGCTCACGGCGTGTACCGTGAACATATCAGCGCATTGCAAGAATCTTTTTCAAGCATGGGATACGGCATGATTTACGATTTTGTTGTAGCCGAATATGACTCAATAATGATTGACATACAAGTAACTTATAATTCGGTTTTTGATGAAACTGGAACATTAAAACTATCTGGCATCAGAATGTTGCAAGGCGATTATGAATATTTGCGAGAAAAAAGACAATACTCATACGTAACCAACATGTATATGCAAAGAAATGGTAGCACAGAGTTTACTATCATCAGTGATTGTACACTTACAAATCCAATGTTTGCATATTATTTTGGAAGCGAAACCATAAATCTAGGAGATGCATTGGAAATGATGATGGGATTGTCGTTTCCAATGACATCGTCAAGCGTAACATTAAACTACTGGAGAGCTGACGACAATTACCCGATAGTTGAAATGGCAACCAATCCAAATTTAACTTACACCAAGCATATTGCAATAAGATATGGAGAAAACGATTCTGATTTCGTGAAAGAAGCAGAAATTGCCGTTAATATATACCCTAATCCAACAACAGATTGCCTTAACATTGCAATAGACGATCTTGACAATGGCACAATGCAAATATACACAACAAACGGTTCCCTCGTAAAAGAGGTCGAATTGAATGGCAACAATAACAGCATAAGTGTAAATGAGTTACATAACGGATGTTATTTCTTCAAGATTTCATACGGAGATAAAGAAATAAAAGGTAATTTTGCAAAAAATTAATTAAAGGTCTGGGGTATTAGCTCAGTTGGCTAGAGTGCATGGCTGGCAGCCATGAGGTCATCGGTTCGACCCCGATATACTCCACCAGAAGGGATTGCGAAAACTTCGCAATCCTTTTATTTTTTTCTATCTTATTAAAAATCAGTACAAAAGCAATAACTTTTGCATATTACAATTTTGTGATATTTTTGCAATTTTTGTAATTTTTTTGATATTTTTGCTACCCAAATACAATATCATTGCTACCATAATTGCTGATGACTGGCGAGGGTGAAATGCTGCACGAGTTGGGGGTATAGAACTTGCAAAGGCGAAAGCAAAGGAACTGCTCGAATATGCCGAGGAGCGTACAATGCAAGGCGACAATTAGAGTGATAAAGAAAAAATATTTGCATTACGGATTTTTTTGTTTAACTTTGCAAAAGATAATTTAATTGTTTCTGATTATGTCAAGACCTATAGCAGACACACCAGTACTCAGGGGCGAAGATGCCGTACGCTTTATGCTTGAGATGGAGCGCGAGGAACACCCCACAGCAGCGATGAAGAGAGCACGCAAAAGGGAGAGCGACAGGATTCGCAGGCTGATGGAGAAGTTTTACGACAGAATAAAGGATGCCCTATGAGCCTGAAGGGAGTTGATGATTTCAACTGGAGGCTTCGCAAGCTGAACGAAACGACAACAATAAAGCCGTTTTACAGTGGCGATGAAGACCTTGACGACTTCCTTTTGTCCGATGCCGTAGCATACTACAAGCAAAGGCTTGCAGTTACCTATATAATAGAAACACGGACAAAAACAGTCGCATACTTCACATTGTCCAACGACAGCATACGTCGCGATGTTGACCTAAAAACATGGAACAAAATAAACCGCAAAGTTCCAAACTCGAAGCGCAAAGGAAATTATCCAGCAGTAAAGATAGGCAGGCTTGCGGTTGGAAAGGAATATGCTAGAGGTGGTTTCGGGGAATTCATAATCTCGTTTGTAAAAAACAAATACCGCGAAAATTTTGGCGACAGAAGTGCTGGTTGCCGTTTCATTACTGTCGATTCTTATGGTACTGCTACAGATTTCTACCAGAAACAAGGATTTAAGTTTTTCACAGAAAAGGACGAAGGCAAAGATACTCGAATAATGTATTTCGATATGTTAAGCCAAGCCTAAAGGCTGAAAAACTGACATTAAATTTGTTGCCAATTTTGTTACCATACAATCGTAACTCATTGATAAATAAGAAATATGTAGAGCGATATACTCCACCAGAAGGAAGCGGCTGATTAGCCGCTTTTTTCGTTTAATGCCCCAGAAATAAATCTGTAGCGAAAGAAAATGCATATATACCTAACAACCAACATATTAATTGTTTATTATTGCTGTTCGCCAAAAGTTCCACAAAAGCCTGTAAATTACAATATATCAAACAATTACAGCAACAAAAAAGTATAAGCTTATTTTTTGAAAATTTATGATAACCTCGGAGAGATTACATAAACGTAGATATAATACATTGATTATAAAGCATTGGCGCATGTTTTTGCCTAAAAAAATTGCAAAAACTGTGACAATGCAAAATATAGCGGATATCAATAATTGTTTATTAATATTTTTATATGAAATTCGGACAATTTTTAGTACTTTTGCAGTTTTAAAAAATTTACATGCGCAAAGAATGTTGTTATGATAACATTTACAGATAGATTGACACTAAATGAGGTTGAAAAGCTCTTGTTTTCAGCCGAAAACATAAATATATCCAAAGAATGGATTGACCGTGTTGATGACTGCTATCATTTTCTGGAAAAATTCGCTGCAGAAAAAGTCATCTACGGAATCAACACAGGCTTCGGTCCTATGGCACAATGGCGCGTTGACGACAACTACCTTTCTGACCTTCAATACAATATCATCCGCAGTCACGCCACAGGTGCAGGAGAACCATTGGAAGACATTTATGTAAAGTCGGCAATGATTGCCCGTCTCGGCACTGTATTGCAATGCCGTTCCGGCGTTCATCCCGATGTTGCCAAACTGCTCATTTCGTTCATAAACGAAGGCATATACCCATTCATACCAATGCACGGAAGCGTAGGCGCTAGTGGCGACCTTGTACAACTGGCGCACATAGCACTTTGTCTCATCGGAGAAGGCGAAGTACACTACAAAGGCGAATGGCACAAATCTGCCGATGTGATGAAGCAACTCGGACTTACCCCATTGAAGATTCACATTCGCGAAGGTCTTTCAATCACCAACGGCACTTCCGTAATGACGGGAATTAGCGTTGTAAACCAGATATATGCTGAAAATCTTCTCGACTGGGCAACTCTAGCAGCTGTATGGATGAACGAAATCGCTTCTTCGTTCGACGACTATATGGCTTTGGAGGAAAACGAATGCCGTCGTCACGAAGGACAACAAGTAATTGCCCGCCGTATGCGCGAAATTGCCGAAGGTTCGCAGTGCATGAAAAAACGCGCTCACGAACTCTACGATTACGGACACAAGGACGTAAAAGTATTCGAACACAAGGTACAGGCATACTATTCGCTTCGTTGCACGCCACAGATTTTGGGACCTATATACGACACTCTGAAATATGCCCGCAATATAATCGAAGACGAACTCAACTCGGCTTGCGACAATCCAATAGTTGACCCCGAATCGCAATACGTTTACCACGGAGGCAACTTCCATGGCGATTATATTTCACTTGAGGAAGATAAAGTCAAGATAGCACTTGTTCGTCTTGCTATGACATCCGAACGACAGCTCAACTACCTGTTCCACGACAGAATAAACGGCATTTTGCCGCCATTCCTGAACCTTGGAACTCTCGGACTGAACTACGGAATGCAGGCTTGCCAGTTCACAGCAACTTCAACAACAGCAGAATGCCAGACACTCGCAATGCCGAACTATGTACACAGCATCCCGAACAACAACGACAACCAGGACATTGTAAGCATGGGAACCAACACGGCATTAATTTGCAAGCATATAGTTGAAAACTGCTTCCAAATTATGGCAATCCAGTATATAGCTTTAGCTCAAGCAACCGACTGCCTAAAGATAGCAGACAAACTTTGTCCTACTTCACGCAAAGTTTATGAAGAAGTACGTAAAATAGTACCTCTGTTCATCGAGGACACTCCTTTCTACAAGGACATTGCAAACATAGAAAACTATTTGAAAACTAATAAATTGAATTTGAAATAATGAAATACGCTCTCATCACCGGTGCTTCTCGTGGTTTGGGCAGGGCTGTCGCCTTGCGCCTCGCCAAAGACGGGTTTGCTGTAATAATCAACTACCAGTCGAACAAGGAAGCTGCCGAAGAAACATTGAAACTAGTCCATGAAGTTGGCGGAATGGGAGAACTCCTCCCCTTTGATGTCGCCGATTCAAAAGCAATAGAAACTGCATTGGAATCGTGGCAAACTGCTCATCCTGATGAATATATTTCCGTACTGGTCAACAACGCTGGCATCAGAAAAGACAATCTGATGATATTCATGCAGGAAACTGAATGGAACAATGTCGTTGACACCACACTGAACGGATTTTTCTACATCACTCGCCGACTGCTAAAAGACATGATAACCCATCGCAACGGACGCATCATAAACATGTCGTCGCTGTCGGGACTGAAGGGACTGCCAGGCCAGACTAACTATTCGGCTGCAAAAGCTGCTCTTATCGGAGCGACCAAAGCATTGGCTCAGGAAGTTGCTGCAAGAAAAATAACCGTTAATGCAATTGCTCCCGGTTTCATTTCAACCGACATGACAAAGGAACTCAACGAGACCGAACTAAAGAAACTCATCCCGATGGGACGTTTCGGGAAACCAGAGGAAGTCGCTAGCCTGACATCGTTCCTTGCATCTGACGAAGCTGCATACATCACAGGACAGGTAATTTCAATAAACGGAGGCTTATACACATAAAAACAGGAAATTAGTATTATGACAAGAAGAGTAGTCATCACAGGCATAGGCATCTGGTCTTGCATTGGCAAGAACAAGGAAGAAGTAACCGCATCATTACGCGAAGGTCGTTCAGGTATCGGCATCGACCCACAACGTATAGAATACGGCTATCGTTCGCCACTGACAGGAATCGTTGAAAAGCCACAACTTAAAGGCAAACTCGACCGCAAACTCAGAATGTACCTTGCCGAAGAAGGCGAATACGCGTATGTAGCCACACTCGAAGCATTCCAGCAGGCAAATATTGACGACGAATACCTACAGAACAACGAAGTTGGCGTAATTTTCGGCAACGATTCTTCGGCAAAGGCTGTCATCGAATCGCACGAGATGGCAATTGAGAAAAAAGACACCACTCTTATTGGATCAGCAGCAATATTCCAGTCGATGAACTCGACAGTGACTATGAACCTGTCAACCATATTCCACCTCAAAGGAATAAACATGACTGTGAGCGCAGCCTGCGCAAGCGGATCTCACTCAATTGGTTTGGGAGCTTTGTTGATTCGCAACGGACTTCAAGACATGGTACTTTGCGGTGGCGCACAGGAAACCAACTACCTATCGATGGGCAGTTTCGATGGTATAAGCGCTTTCTCAACTCGCATCGACGAGCCGACAAAAGCATCCCGCCCATTCGATCGCAATCGCGACGGACTTGTTCCTAGCGGTGGTGCAGCAGCATTGGTACTCGAAGACTACGACCATGCAGTAGCTCGCGGAGCTACAATATTAGCCGAAGTTTGCGGATACGGATTCTCGTCGAACGGCGAAAGCCACATATCGCAACCAAGCGAAGAAGGCTGTATGCGTGCAATGTTACGTGCCATAAAGGAAGCCGGCGTAAAAGCAGAAGACATCGACTATGTAAACGCTCACGCAACATCCACCCCACAAGGCGACATGTTCGAGGCTTTGGCTTTGAAACAACTGTTTGGAAAGACACAAACGCCAATCTCTTCAACAAAATCGATGACCGGACATGAATGCTGGATGGCTGGCGCAAGCGAAATCGTCTACTGCATACTAATGATGCAGAACGGCTTCATCGCTCCGAACATAAATTTCGAAAATCCCGACGAATATTCCGACGGGCTGAACATTGTAAACAAAGCTACAGACAAACAACTTAACACCATACTCTCCAATTCATTCGGATTTGGTGGCACAAATTCTGCATTAGTAATCAAAAAAATAAAGTAAATATGAAACAGACATTATTGGTATTAGTTATTATTCTTACAGGAATAGCAACTGCAACAGCAAAACCAGACGTAACGGTTATCAAGGGTTCTCTCGTAGAACTTAAAAAGTCTAACGCTAAGATTTTTGTCCGCTGGGACTACACCAACAGCACAATCGAAGGCAAGGAAGTAAACGCTTATTTGAAGGAACGTGGCGATGACTGGGTTCGCGACTACGATGCAGAAATTTCAAGAGCTGAAAGTAACTTCAGAGAACGCCTCGACGATGAATCGAAAGATGTTCAAACGACAACCGAAGAAAGTTCTGCCGAATATACCATTGTTATGAAAGTCAAAGACTTTAACTACGGTATAACCGGATTGGCAGTCGCAGTAGGTTTTGGTGCTGGCGACTCTCATCTATATGGCACAATGGAAATTTACAAGAAAGGACAGTCGGAACCAATAGCAGTCCTCGATGTTGATGGAGTTCCAGGTGCTGGATTTGGCAACGAGATTCGTCGTGTAGAGGCATACCGCGAACTTGCAGAAAATTTGGCTAAGCTCATTAAGAAAGCAAAATAGAAAACGAATGGACTTATTTCCAGAATTAGAAAAAAAATATACTCGCGAACAACTTTCCGCCCGTGAAGCACAGCGACAGGCAGAATGGATTGCTTGGGGACCAGTGGTTTTCCAGGCATCGAGGTTAATGGTAAAATTCGGTATTCTCGACCTTCTCCGCGACAGCGACAATGGAATGACGCAGGAGGA
Organism: Bacteroidales bacterium; assembly: GCA_017551515.1. Taxonomy (GTDB): domain Bacteria; phylum Bacteroidota; class Bacteroidia; order Bacteroidales; family ML635J-15; genus Bact-19. Next base: position 37,821 of record JAFZLK010000106.1, read on the forward strand.
AATTGTAAAAGCTACAGGACTTTCTCCATACGCAGTAAAAGTGCTTATGGAAGCATCGCTATGCATAGGCACCGTGCTGATTGACAAGGACACCGACAGGTTCAGCATTTCAAAAACCGGCTGGTTTCTCTTGACCGACAAGCTCGTAAGGGTAAACATGGACTTCAACCACGACGTAAATTACGAAGGTTGGTTCAAACTCGAAGAGTCGCTTCTCGAAGGCAAGCCTGCAGGTCTGAAACATTTCGGCGACTGGCCGACAGTTTACGAAGGCTTGTCGCAGTTGCCAGAGCAAGTACAGAAAAGTTGGTTTGGTTTCGACCATTTCTATTCCGACAACTCGTTTGCTCAGGCCTTGGAAATTGTATTTTTCAACAAGCCGAAAACTCTGCTCGATGTTGGCGGCAATACAGGACGCTGGGCTTTGCAATGCGTCGGTTACGACAATGATGTAAATGTCACCATTATGGATTTGCCTCAGCAACTGGAAATGATGCGCAAGTTTACGGCAGGTCAAAAAGGTGCAGAACGCATCAACGGATACGGCATAAATCTGCTCGACAAAGCAGCCGCCTTCCCTACCGACAAGCACTACGATGCAATATGGATGAGCCAGTTCCTCGACTGCTTCAGCGAAAACGAAATACTAAGCATTTTGTCAAGAGCTGCCAAAATAATGGATGACAAAAGCCGTGTTTACATTATGGAAACATTCTGGGACAGACAGAAATACGAACCTGCAGCATTTTGTCTTACAATGACAAGTTTGTACTTCACCGCAATAGCCAACGGCAACAGCAAGATGTATCATTCAGAGGATATGGCAAAACTTGTTCGTGAAGCAGGTATGGAAGTAGAAAAAATACATGACAATTTAGGTCATGGACATAGTATAATGATTTGTAAACGTAATAAATAAATTATATGGATAGAAAAGAAATTGAAGCAAAAGTAAAAGAATTTTTGATTGAAGATCTTGAAATTGAAGAAGATAAGATAAAACCTGAAGCTAGACTTAAGGAAGATATAGGTATCGACAGTCTCGATTTCGTTGACATCGTAGTTATAGTCGAAAGAAAATTCGGCTTTAAGATTAAGACGGAAGAGATGGTTAACATAAAGACTTTCAGCCAATTCTGCGATTATATTGAGCAAAAGACGGCCTAAATAATGGCTGAAGAGCTGCAACATAACGAATGGTCGGGAAAGACTGACGGATTGCCGTGGATGCAACGTTCACTCATCGGCATGTTCCGTGTATTGCCTATATGGGTAATATACGGAATTATGGCAGTATTTATTGTTCCGTTCTACATGATATTCAGCAGAAAAGGTTATAAAGCCACATACTCTTTCTTCCGCAAACGCTTCCAATACGGACGATGGAAATCATTTTGCAAAGTATATGCAAACCATTTCCGTTTCGGGCAGGTAATATTGGACAGATTTGGCGTATATGCTGGCAAAAAATATAATTTTGTTGTAGAAGGACAGGAATACTTGGACGAACTTGAAACACATCCCGAAGGTTTTGTTCTGCTTAGCAGCCATGTTGGCAATTACGAAATTGCGGGTTATTCATTAAAGCCCAAAGCAAAGAGATTCAATGCGCTGGTATTTGCAGGAGAAACAGCTACAGTTATGGAAAATCGTCGGAGGATGCTATCACAAAACAATATGAACATGATTCCAGTAATGGCAGACATGTCGCATTTGTTTGCACTGAACACTGCAATCGACAACGGAGAAATTGTAAGCATGCCTGCCGACCGCATTTTCGGTTCGCAAAAAGCTGCTGAATGCACCTTCTTCGGAGAAACTGCACGTTTTCCTCTTGGCGCTTTTGCCTTGTCGGCACAGAAAAATGCTTCCGTACTTGCTGTTTTTGTAATGAAGGAAGCCACAAAAAAATATCATGCATACGTCCGCAAAATCCAATGCGACAGGTCGGCAAAATTACGCGAACAAATGAGCCAAATGGCACAGAATTTTGCCGAAAATCTCGAGGAAATCGTCAGGAAATACCCGACACAATGGTTCAACTATTTTGATTTTTGGAAACAATGAAAGCAATTGACGACCTGACAATAGAAGAACTTATTCCGCAGAGACCGCCATTCGTAATGATTGACAGGCTGGTATCGAGCGACGAAGTGTATTCGGTAACGGAACTCACCGTACGCGAAGACAATCTGTTCGTCGAAGACGGACGGCTTTCGGCATCGGGACTGATTGAAAACATAGCCCAGACATGCGCAGCAAGAATCGGCTACATAAACCTAAACCACGGCGCAACTGTCAAAATAGGTGTCATCGGCTCTATAAGCAACTTGAACATTGAACGCACGCCAAAGGTCGGAGAAAAACTTACCACAACTATAAAACTGCTGGAAGAAGTTTTCCAAATGACTCTGGTCGAAGCGGTAACAACTTGCAATAACGAAGAAATCGTGCGCGCCAACATGAAAATAGCATTGACGGACATTGACTCAAAAAATTAATGACTATGGAAAATGAGAAGATATTATCGGTAACCAAACCTTTTGAAATCCGCTTCAGCGAAGTCGATTCAATGGGTGTTGTATGGCACGGACACTATTCGGTATACTTCGAAGATGCCAGAGAGGAATTTGGCAAAAAATACGATTTGGGCTACCTTATGATGTACGGCAAAGGCTTCTTCGAACCCATAGTTGACCTTTCAATAAAATACAAGAAACCGCTTATCTACGGCATGAAACCCGAAATTACAATCACCTACCGCCCTACCGATGCTGCAAAAATCATATTCGACTATGAAATTCGCGACAGAGAAACCGGCGAAATCCATGTTACAGGTCGTACAATCCAGGTTTTCATGAACAAAAACAACTACCAGCTCGTACTTACAAATCCGGAATTCTACGAGGAATGGAAAAAAAGATGGGAGGTCGGAAAATGATTGTAAGCATTGCAAATAACATAACCTCGCCATTGGGCATGACGACTGCCGAAAACTACGCTGCAGTAAAAGCGGGCAAGTCTGCACTGAAGCGGTATGAAGGACATTGGGGTCTGCCCGAAGCATTTGTCGCATCGCTAATCGACAGAAGCAATTTCACAGACACCAGATATACCATAGTCGAACAGGTTGTAATACATTCTGTTACAAAAGCATTGGAAAGCGCGAACATAGACACTGCATCACCAAAAGTTTTATTTATACTTTCTACAACCAAAGGCAATGTCTTTTTGCTCGACAAGCGCGAAAAAGAATTTCCGCAAGAGCGCGTGAGACTTGGTATAGCAGCACGACAGATTGCATCACATTTCCACAATCCAAATGAACCAATTGTGGTTTCAAACGCATGTATATCGGGAGTTTGCGCACAAATTGAAGCAATGAGGCACCTTGAAAGCGGAAACTACGACTATGTAATAGTTTCTGGCGTTGACATACAGTCGGCATTCATAGTATCGGGATTCCAGTCGTTCAAGGCTCTCTCACCCGAAGAATGCAAGCCATTCGATGCAAACCGTCACGGATTGAATCTTGGTGATGCCGCTGCAACAATAATTTACACAAGAAAAGACACTGTATCCGAAAACGAATGGTGCGCTTATCGCGGCGCCATCCGCAACGATGCAAACCACATATCAGGTCCGTCGCGCACTGGCGAAGGCAGCTACAGAGCATTGAAATATGTACTAGGTGACATAGATACTCAAAAAATAGCATTTGTAAACGCACACGGGACCGCAACACCTTACAACGACGAAATGGAGTCAATTGCCATCGACAGAGCCGGACTATCAAATATTCCAGTTAACTCACTCAAAGGCTACTACGGACACACAATGGGTGCTGCAGGCGTACTCGAAACCATAATGTCGATGCAAGCAATAGACGACAACAACATATTGGCAACCAGAGGCTTCGAAACCTTGGGTGTAAGCCGAAATATAAATGTTACTAACCAAAACCAACCGACTGAAAAACGGGCTTTCATAAAACTGTTGTCGGGATTCGGCGGTTGCAACGCTGCACTGCTAATGACGAAAGGAGGCTTGCTATGATGATACAACACAGAGTTTATATATCACCAGACAAAGTTATCGTCGATGGCAAAGCATTGGAACTTACAGAAAAAGGCTCTGCCCTACTGACTCAGATTTACCGTAGCTACATTGGCGACTATCCGAAGTTTTTCAAAATGGACACTTTGTGCAAATTGGGCTTTGTCGCATCAGAATTGCTGCTCAATGCCGAAGGCACCAGAAATTTCGAGCCTAGAGAAGACCGCGCAGTTATCCTTTTCAACAGAAACGCATCGCTACAAGCCGACACAAACTACCAATCCACAATACAGGAAGCAGAAAATTTCTTCCCAAGTCCAGCGGCATTCGTTTACACACTGCCAAACATTGTGACTGGCGAAATTGCAATCCGAAACAAGTATTATGGAGAAACTTCATTCATCGTAATTGAAGAAAACGATGAAAAAATAATAGAACAAAACCTGTCGGTTGCATTCCAAGACACTGATACAAAAAGCATAATCGGTGGTTGGCTCGACTGTACCGACGAAGAACATTTTGAAGCGAATATATTTTTAATGGAAAAATAAATTAATAAAAGTTATGGACGAATTGATTTACAAACTGAAACAGGAAATTATCGAAGCATTGAACCTCGAAGACATGACTCCAGAAGACATTGATGAAAACGCATCTCTGTTTGGCGAAGGTCTTGGACTTGACTCAATTGATGCACTCGAACTCATAGTGTTGATGGAAAAGAACTATGGCATAAAGCTGCAGGATCCGAATCAGGGCAAGGAAATTTTCAAGTCTGTAAAGGTGATGGCTGAGTTCATCCAAAAGAACAGGACAAAATAAATGACTGCACCTATTTACATAACAGGCTGCGGCGTAGTTTCGGCAATCGGACTAAACCAAAAGGAATCTTTGGAAGCCTTGTTGGGCGAACGCTCTGGTGTAGGTCAACTTACTTATCTGAAGACCGAGCACAAGGAGTTTCCTGTTGGCGAGGTCAAACTGTCGGATGCCGAGATGCGCAATCGTTTGGGAATTGGCGACAAGTCCATAACAACGCGCACAGCGCTTATGGGTATGCTTGCTCTTGACGAAGCGCTGAAACAAGCATTCATTACGCCAGAAATGCTCCATGAAATCGGTTTTATTTCAGGAACTACTGTTGGTGGGATGGACATGAGCGAGCAATTCTACCTCGACTACATAAGCTACGATGCCCATAAGGAATACATTTCTGTTCACGACTGTGGAAACTGTTCGGAAATGACAGCCAAACATTTCGGCGACTTTGCATTTGTAACAACGCTTTCCACGGCTTGTTCATCAGCAGCAAACGCAATCATACTGGGTGCCAACATGATACGCTGTGGTGAGGCTGACATTGTGATAGTAGGCGGTAGCGAGTGCATAACAAAGTTCCATCTCAATGGTTTCAACTCGCTTATGATTCTCGACACAAAGCCGTGCCGTCCATTTGATGCAACCCGAAACGGACTGAATCTCGGTGAAGGTGCAGCCTACTTGGTTCTTGAATCGGAAAAAAGCGCCAAGAAACGCAATGCAAAAATACAAGCCGTTCTTTCTGGCTACGGCAATGCCTGCGATGCTTTCCACCAGACAGCCTCATCGCCAGACGGCGAAGGCGCATACAGAGCAATGAAGGAAGCCCTAGAAATGGCTGGTGTAAAAACGACCGAAGTTGACTACATAAACGCTCACGGAACAGGAACTCCCAACAACGATGCTAGCGAAAGCCAGGCAATGAAACGATTGTTCGGAGATAACGTTCCCCCTGCCTCATCGACAAAACCATTTACAGGTCACACCACAAGCGCATCGGGTTCAATAGAAGCCGTATTCTGCATTCTTGCATTGCAAAACGGATTTCTGCCAGTCAACCTGAACTTTTCACAACCAATGGAAGACGGCATAGTACCTGTTCACCAGTCGACTAAAAAAGACTTAAAGCACATTCTATGCAATGCATTCGGCTTTGGAGGCAACGATTCTTCATTATTACTTTCAAAATTTGAGCAAAAATGACGAACAAAGAGATATATGTACTTTCTGCAAAGCAGATTTCGATACAGCAGCCACTGAGCGAGGAGTGGATGACCAATCCCACTTTGTATGATGTGCCCTTCTGCCGTTCAATAGACCCAAGTTTCAAGGAATACGTATCCCCTATCGAAGCACGACGCATGGGAAAAATTCTAAAGCGTGCACTTGCAACGTCGAAAGAAGCGCTGAAGGCATCAGGACTTGAAACTGTTGATGCAATAGTCACAGGAACCGGCTACGGATGCATCGAAAACACTGAATTTTTCCTTGATGCCCTTTCAAAAGAGGGAGAACAACTGCTGAAACCGACATATTTCATGCAATCGACTCACAACACAATAAGTTCGTTGGTTGCAATACAAACAAAAAATCACGGTTACAACGCAACATACGCACACAAAGGCATCTCATTCGACAGCGCACTTTACGACGCATATCTGCAATTCCGCCTCAACAAAATAAGTTCGGCTTTAGTCGGTGGTCACGACGAGATGACCGAAACCTTTTATCAGATTCTGAAAAAAGGCGGTGTAATGGGTTTCGACAACGAAATTTGTGGAGAGGCCGCCGTTTCTGTGGTTCTGTCCGAGAAGCATGAAAATGCAATGTGCAAACTTTCTGGTCACAAAATAATACATCAGCAAGGAATTGACTCGTTGAAGGAAAAAGTTGCAAAATTTCTTCAGGAAAATGGCAAAACATATTCCGACATCGACTTCGTACTCACTGGCATCAGTGGCTACAAGGCAAACGATGAAGCATACATGTCAGAAACAAAAGCACTCTTTGGCGATAGACCCTTGCTTAAATACAAAAATCTGTTCGGAGATAGTTTTACTGCTTCTGGAATCGGATTTTATGTCGCAACGCAATGCCTGAAATCGGGTTTCGTACCTCGTAACTTGTTCGTAAACGAAAAGGATATTACTGACAAGAAACCAAACAACATTTTAATTTTCAACCGTTCCGATGGAACGAACTATTCATTAACGCTATTGGAGAAATAACCGTGTGGAAGATTTTTGGATTAGTATCACTGCAAACATTTTTCCTCGCAGGAGGACAGGTTCTGCTTAAACTTGGCTTGGAAAAGTTAGGCAAATTCGAGTGGTCGTGGGCATACTTCAAGACAGTACTGACAGACTGGTGGCTACTTGCATGTGGTGTTAGCTTCGGACTTGCAACCGTACTATGGTTTTTTATTCTGAAAAAATTTCCATTCAGCCAAGCCTACCCACTGACAAGTTTATCGTTCGTATTCGGAATGTTGGCCGCATGGTTAGTTTTTGGTGAAAGTATTCCTTTTTCACGATGGATTGGCTTGATTCTTGTCGTATCTGGTTGTTTCTTAATTTTAAAATGAGATGAAAAAGATATTTATAATTATAACCGCCTTAGTCGCAAGCATTTTCAGTTTCGCGCAATCGAACGACGAAATAATGGCGAAGTTGACACAAGCCGCCGCTTCGATGAAATCGATGCAATGCAACTTCACGCAGAACAAAACAATGTCAATGCTTGCAGAACCTACAATTTCCAAAGGTAGAATGTGCTATGTTTCACCCGACAAGATGAAATGGGAATACACCGACTCTTACCCTTTTGCAATCAAAGTTGACGGAGAAAAAATGACAAAGATTGCCAATGGAAAAGAGGAAATTCTTGATACAAAAAACAGAATGTACCAAGGCATGATGAAGATTATCATGAGCAGTGCGACGGGCAAAAATCTGTTCGACAAGTCAGCATTCGACGTTACAATTTCCGATGACGGCAACTTCTGGCGTGCCGACATGAAACCGAAAAAGAGCGACATGAAACGAATGTTCAGCACAATGACTTTCTATTTCGAAAAGAAAAGGGACATCATCAACAAGGTTGTCCTTACCGAAGCCAACGGCGACAACACAACAATACAGTTTACCGATATAATACTGAACGCGAACACTGAATCATGCAAATGACAGACACCCTATATACAACCATCAATGTCGAAGACAACGAAAACGGATTTGTAGCTGAAATAGAAACAAATCCGTCTCACATAATATACAAGGCACATTTTCCGGGAAATCCAATCACACCAGGCGTGTGCATCATAAAGACCGCAGGAGAACTTCTCGAAAACAAAATTAACCGCAAATTGTGGCTCAAAACCGTTAAGAATGTAAAATTTCTATCGGTAATCATTCCTGCAGAAGGCAAAAGAATCAAATACACATTCTCAAACTTCAAGGAAGAAGATAACGACTGCAAGGTGCAGGTTTTAGTGAACGACGAAACAACAATTTACGCCAAAATATCACTAACATTCAGCTATGAAAGAATCTGAGGTATTGAAACTGTGCGTAATAATGCCGACCTACAACAACGGCGGAACTCTGCGAAATGTCGCGGAACGCGTGTTGGAGTTTACAAATGACTTAATCATTGTAAACGACGGCTGCACAGACAATACACCAGAAATTTTAGCAGATTTTGGCGACAAAATCACTGTCGTGGATTACGGGAAAAACCGTGGCAAAGGCTACGCCTTGAAAAAAGGTTTCGAAAAAGCCAGAGAACTCGGTTTCGACTACGCAATTACCATCGACTCCGACGGTCAGCATTTTCCAGAAGATATTCCCTTGTTTATTGATGCAATAAAGCAAAAAAGAAATGCATTAATTGTTGGAAGCAGAAATCTGAAGCAAGAAAACATGCCTGGCGGAAACACTTTTGCAAACAAGTTCTCGAACTTCTGGTTCAGAGTTCAAACTGGCATCAATTTACCCGACACGCAGACTGGCTACAGGCTTTATCCTCTAAAAAATATGCCAAGCCTTTGTATGCTTACATCACGCTACGAAGCAGAATTGGAGTTACTTGTTTTCTCTGCATGGCGCAACATACCGCTGATTCCCATAAAGATAAATGTATTCTACCCCAAAGCCGAAGAACGCATTTCGCATTTCAGACCTTTCTGGGACTTCTTCAGAATCAGTGTACTGAACACTATATTATGCTTTGTGGCTATTTTCTACGGATGGCCGTCACGACTAATAAGGAAATGGAGGTCGCATGAATAGATTTTTCCTTTCAATATACGACTACCTGTCAAAGCGCAAAGTCCTTTCAATAATCATATTATTGACAATCACCGCTTTGTGCGTACTTTCCGCATTGCAACTCGACTACAAGGAAAACATTGCCGATTTTCTGCCTACCGACCCCGAAAAGGAAAAATACACATCGGTTTATAACGACCTTAGCAACCAAGGGCAAATAACTGTAATCTTCTCATCAGACGATACCGACGAACTGATGTCGGCAATTGACGACTTTGAAACAAACTGGGAGGAGGCCGACACCGCACATTTGGTTACCGATTTAAGATGCAAGATTGACGACGGACAAGTTTTCGATGCGATTGATTTCATACGCGAGAACCAACCATTGTTCCTTACCGAAAACGATTACCAGCGAATGGACTCGCTACTTGCCGACTCCAGCCATGTAGCAACCTGTCTGCAAAACATCAAGCGATTGCTATCGTTCCCGACTGCAAGTTTCGTCGTGGAAGGAATAAAAGCCGACCCGCTAAACCTATATTCTCCAACCTTACAACGACTGACGGCTCTGAATGCTACCGAAGGTTTTGTAATAAACGACGAATACCTGATGAACGAAAGCGGAGACAAGGCTTTTGCATTTCTCTCCTCTCCTTTTGCCGGTAGCGACACAAAAAACAACGCCACACTGGTCGAACTGATAAACAATGTCATTGATACCACGACAAAAAGCCATCAAGGAGTAAAGATTTCGGCTGTTGGAGCTCCAACCATAGCAGTCACCAACGCCCAGCAAATAAAAAACGATAGTTTTCTATCCATCGCACTTGCCTTGGTTCTGATTTTCGGCATACTGATGTTCACAATGGCAAGGAAAAGAAACCTGATATGGCTTGGCATATCGATTCTTTTCGGATGGATTTTCGCATTGGCAATCATAGCATTATTCAAAACAAGCATATCGATAATTGTCATCGGCATCGGTTCGGTAATATTGGGCATTGCAGTAAACTATCCGCTACACTATCTCGACCACATCAAGCAGCAACCCGACAAGCGCGAAGCCCTGAAAGATGTTATCCAACCGCTTGTCATTGGAAACATCACAACCGTTGCTGCATTCGCATGCTTGATATTCGTAAAAGCCGAAGCTATGCACGACCTTGGTCTTTTCGGAGCGCTTATGCTTATCGGCACGATACTTTTCGTAATGGTTTTCCTGCCATTGCTGGCCGTTGTACCGAAAAAGAAACACAAACTTTTCGTCGATAGCGGAAAAGAGCCTAACGAAAAATGGAGAAAGGCAAAGATTTACGCATTCTGGCCTTTGGTAATCGTAACCATCATTCTCGGCTACTACAGCCAAGAGACAACCTTCGATTCAGACCTACACAACATCAACTACATGACAGAGCAACAAAAGGAAGACATTGCCCTGCTCAACGAGTCGATGCAAAAGGAAGGCAAAACTGACCTTATATATGTAGTCTCGGAAGGCAGCGACCTGCAACAAGCTCTGCAACAAAATGAAAAAATAATTAGCAACCTGAAAAAATCTATTCCGCAGAATGTAAATGTAAGCATCTCGGGACCAGACGGACTTTTGCCTTCGACAGAGAGCCAAACCGAATCGCTAAAAAGATGGAATGAATTCTGGAGCAAGCACACCGACATAGCCAACGAAATAAAAAAAGAAGCCATAGCGAACGGATTTACTACCAGTGCATTCGCACCATTTACCGACAATCTCGAAAAGCAATACGATACAAAGTCGCAAAGCGAAATGCTACCGCTACTTGAACTATGCAAAACTTATACCTTACAACACGATTCATTAACTCGCGTTGTAAACTTTGTGCGTGTACCTGCAGAGTTTTCCGACACTTTGAAACAACAGCTTCGTCAGACATTACCTGACAATGGATTTGCATTCAGCATGTCGGACATTGGAAGCAATCTGGTAACAGTTTTATCCGAAGATTTCGACTACATACTATATGTATGCAGTATAGTCGTATTTTTCTTCCTTTGCATCTCGTTCGGACGACTTGAATTGTCGATACTCGCCTTCCTGCCGCTTACCATCGGCTGGGCATGGATATTGGGCTTGATGTACTTCTTCGGAATAAAATTCAACATCGTAAACATAATTCTTGCGACATTCATATTCGGACAAGGCGACGACTACACCATTTTCATAACCGAAGGTCTTCTGTATGAATACGCGTATGGCAAAAAGATGCTCAAAAACTATCGCAACAGCGTTATTCTATCTGGAGTTCTGATGTTTATCGGCATTGGAACGCTGATTTTTGCAAAGCATCCTGCCATGAAGTCACTCGCCGAAGTCGCAATAGTAGGCATGATGACAGTTGTTTTGATGGCATGCTACCTACCGCCTGTCATTTTCAACTGGCTAACAAAGAAGAATGGACAACTTCGCGATGTACCGGTAACATTCAAGCGACTTTTGTACACATTTGTATCGCTTCTTGTATTTTTCTTATCGGCATTTGTACTAGTAACGCCATTTACACTGATATACAAGCTTATCGGTCGTGATAGCGAACGCAAACGACTATGGTATCACAAACTTATAGTTGTTTTCAACAGATTTGCGATTCTTCGTCTGCCAGGTGTAAAATATTCACTTGATAATCCTTACGGAGAAGACTTTGAAAAGCCGGCAGTCATCATTGCCAACCACCAGTCGCACCTTGACTTGTCGTGTATAATGATGCAGTCGCACAAGATAGTAATACTTACCAACGACTGGGTATGGAAAGACCCAATATACGGACTTATTATAAGATATGCTGAATTTTATCCAGTATCGGATGGATACGACAAAAATATTGAACGCCTTAAAAACCTTGTCGCCAGAGGATATTCGGTTGTAATTTTTCCCGAGGGCACACGTTCTGTTACGGGAGAAATCATGCGATTCCACAAGGGCGCATTCCAACTCGCACAATCGCTCAACATCGACATTCTGCCTATATTCATACACGGAGCCAACCATGCAATGCCCAAAAATGACATAATCCTACGCGAAGGCGCACTTCATGTTGAAATAGGACAAAGGTATTCGGCAGAAAAAGTGCAAGCGGTTACCGCACGAGAGCTGACCTCTTACTTCCACAAATACTATATAGAACATTTCGAAGAAATACGCAACAAGTGCGAAGACACCGAATATGTCTCGAAATATGTACGATACAAATATATCTACAAGGGCAACGATGTGGAACGCACAAGCCGTGCAAACATTAAGAAAATAAAGGCACATTCGGAAGAAATCAACACTTTGCAAAACAATAGCATAACAATAAGGAACAGCGGATTCGGAGAACTAGCATGGACAATTGCTCTCGTTCACAGGCAGACACAAGTTTATGCCTTGGAAACCGATATGGACAAGTTCCTGATAGCTTCGCATTGCACCTGCATTCCACAGAACCTTCACTTCATCAACGATGAAAACGAATTACCATCCTGCGAACTAACAATTGACTGCCAAACGTTTCTGAAATGAAAAAATGTATTGTCATAGGAAGTGGACTTGGTGGACTATCCACAGGTGTGATTCTAGCAAAAAACGGCTACGAAGTAACCGTTTTTGAGCAAGCCAAGCAAATTGGCGGTTGCCTGCAATGTTTCTGGCGCAATGGCGTTAAGTTCGAAACAGGAATGCATTTTGTTGGCAGTCTTGATGATGGTGAAGTGCTTTCCAATTATTTCAACTTCCTTGGCATCAAGGACAAGGTTGAAGTTTCACGTATGGATACCTGTTCGTACAATACCATTTCGCTCAATGGCGAACGTTTTTCCATCGCAAACGGACACGAAGAGATGATTGAAAGTCTGGGTAAAAGATTTCCTAATGAAAAGGACAATCTTCGCCGCTACTGGCAACTTGTAGATACGGTGGCACAAGAATCCCCTTTTTATGACTTGAACCGTATTGACAGGAATCCGCAACTTGACTTACGCCTATTCACAACAAGTATCAACGAGGTAATCGACGAGGTAATAACCGACCCTACTTTGCGCAATGTACTTGTCGGGGATATGTCGCTTTATGCAGCTCAACGCGACCGTACACCATTTTCTACATACGCCTTTGTGTCGAACTTCTATAATCGAAGTGCATTCAGGATTGTGGGCGGAAGCGACAACATTGCAAAGGCACTTGCCGAAGTAATAAAAGAAAACGGAGGCAAGATTTATACTGGCTGCCGTGTCGTAAGAGCTCTTAGCAAAAATGGTTCGGTAACAAGAGTGGAACTTGAAAACGGAGAATTGATAGAAGGCGACGTATTTATTTCCGATGTACATCCTATGCAGTTGAGCAGTATGTTTACAGGCAAGGAATTGCGCCCGTCATTCTATTCACGTATTGAGTCGATAAAGAACACCCCATCGGTATTTTCTCTTTTCTTGAAGTTCACGCCGGAAGCAATGCCATATATGAATACAAACTTCTATGGTTATTCATGCAATTCGCCATGGGATATGGAAAACTACGACGATAAAAGTTGGCCTCGTGGTTATTTGTATATGCACCATTGTCACGAGAAGGAACAAAAGTTCGCAAAAAGCGGCGTTATTCTAGCCTATATGCTTGCCGATGAATTGTCGGAGTGGGCACAAACGACTATTGGAAAACGAGGAGAAGCGTACGAGGAGTTTAAACGTACAAAAGCGGAAAAATTACTTGATGCCGTTGAAAGGGATTTTCCTGGCCTACGGTCGTACATTGAAGAATATTACACAGCAACTCCCTTAACCTACCGCGACTATACAATGTCTCCCGGCGGTTCGATGTACGGTATGGCAAAAGACTTGACTTTAGGTTTGGCTGGTCGTGTGTCGTACAAGACGAAGTTGCCGAACTTCTACTTGGTGGGACAGAACATAAACGCACACGGAATACTTGGCGTATTGGTCGGAACATTGAACGTTTGCTCTGCTCTGCTTGGCGAGGATAAGGTTCATGCGCAAATGCTGGAGGCAAATAATTTGGTTAAATCAGCAGAACAAAAGACGGTGCTGATTATCGGTGGAGGTCTTGGCGGTCTTGTAACTGGTGCTTTGCTCGCCAAGGAGGACTACAAGGTGACCGTTCTGGAGAAAAATGCCATAATCGGCGGCGGTTTGCAGACTATAAGGCGCAAAGGCGTTGATTTTGCAACGGGAATGCACTTTTTTGGAGGATTTAACAAAGGTGATAATCTTTACAAAATCTTTGATTATCTTGGCATTGCCGACAAACTGAACCTTATGCCAACCGATGAGAATGCCTGTGACGTTGTAACCATAGCCGACGACAACGCCACATACCGACTTCCCAAAGGCAAAGAAAATCTGGTGAAATACCTTTCAGGAATTTTCCCAGATGAGACTGAAAACATTAGGCAATATATTGACAAACTTTTCGAACTCTCTCAGGAAGAAGACCTTTTCTATATGCGCGAAAGGTCTGCGGAACCGAATTTCACATCGTTGTCCGAAGATTTTATCAATCCGTATAACGTATTAATAGACAAATACATACATAATCCAAAACTAAAAAGACTTCTTTACTACTTGAAACCGCTTTTTGGTGGTGAGGAAAATACAACTCCTGCATTTTTCAATGCGTTGCTCAGTGTGTTGCACATTGGCGGTACATTCCAGTTTGTAGGCAGTGGTCAGCAGATGGTTGACTTGCTAAAAAAAATCATTGAGGACAAAGGTGGTTCTGTTATTTCAAACGAAGAAGTCACAAATATCGAAGTTGAGGATCATTTGGTTACAAAAGTCGTGACAAAGAATGGCAATTCATATACTGCCGACAGTTACATTTCCGATGTTCATCCCGATGTTTTAATGAAGATTATCAGCGACAATGCTTTCCCTGCCGCTTTCAGGAAACGACTGAAATTGATTCCAGAATCGACTTCAAGTTTCAAGGTTTACATAAAATTCAAGGAAAAATCGTTCCCGTTCTTGAACAATGCTAATTTCTACTACAACAGCAACTTAAACTGGCCACAAGGCATAATGTATGTAACTCCGCCTGTTGAAAACCAAGGCGAGTTTGCGAAGTCAATGGCGATTATCAGTTTGATGGATTATGCTGATGTCAAAAAATGGGAAAATACCGAAACCGGACATCGTGGCGAGGAATATGAACAGTGGAAGCAGAAAACTACAGAAAAAGTACTTGACGTAATGGAGAATATATATCCTAATTTTAGGAATTTCATTGATTTTTCATTTGCATCTTCACCTCTTACAATTCGCGACTTCTTGGGCAACAAGGAAGGTTCGATTTATGGTTTCCAGAAGGATAGCCGAAACTTGATGCTTTCGCAAATGTCGGTAACCACCAAGGTGAAAAATCTATTTCTTACTGGGCAGAATGTTAACATTCACGGATTCTGCGGAGTGTCTCTCACTGCAATAGAAACAGCGGAAGCCCTTGTCGGACACAATACCATCGTAAAAAAAATAAACGAACACTATAATATTTACAAATAAACTTATACATTTGCAATTGTACAAAACATTATCTATAAATTGATGGACACTGTAAAACTAAAACTGATATATCCGAAGTGGAATAAGTTGCCCGGACAGACAACATTCAACCTGCCGCCTCACGGACCAGTAGCATTTGCAGCCACACTGCCCGAATATGTTGACATTTCGTTTACCGACGAGAACGTAGAGGCAATCGACTTTGACGAGGAATGCGACCTCGTTGCATTGTCGATGATGCTTACAACTCAGGTAAAACGTGGCTGGGCGATTGCCGACGAATACCACAAGCGAGGCAAAAAGGTCATCGCTGGAGGTATTTCCACTATGCTTCACGCAGAGGAAATGGTAAACCATGTCGATAGCGTATTCCTCGGCGAGTCGGAAGGTCGTTCAGAGCAGGTAATAATCGACTGGAAAAACGGATGCCTGAAGAAGATATACAACTACATGGGCAACCAGCCGCCAATCGAATCGGTAGGTCCTTGCCGCCGTGACTTGTACAAGCGCGAACTCTACAACCACAAGGGTGTACAGATGGTTGACCTTTTCCACGCAAGCCGTGGTTGTCGTTTCAGTTGCTATCCTTGCGCAGTGTCGTACCTGGGTGGTAGAAAGTTCCGTCCGCGTCCAGTTGACAAGGTCGTTGAGGATATGGCAAGCATCGACAACAACCGTCTGTTTATCGTTGATAACTCGCTGGCACAGGACAAGCAATGGGAAATGGAACTTTTCAAGGCGATAGCACCGCTGAAGAAAAAATGGATAAGCCACACCATCGAGGACGACCCCGAAGTGCTTGACCTTGCAGCAAAAGCAGGTGCTTGGTATGTATATCAGGCAGTTTACGATACTTCAGACTACATCAAGGAGCGCGTAAAGAGATACCACGACTACGGAATTGGCGTTGAAGGCACAATTTTACTTGGCCTTGATAACCAGTCGGTTGATGATTGCAAGCGACTTATTGACTTCCTCGGTGAGATTGATTTGGACTTGGCAGAATTTACCGTAATGACACCTTTCCCGCACACCAAGGCATACGACGACTTGTTGCGTCAAGGTCGAATCTTCGATTTCGACTGGAATCACTACAATGCAGGTCAGGTTGTTTTCCAACCAAAGTTGATGACACCGGAGCAGTTGCAGGACGTTTACGAATACGCTTGGAAGAGTTTCTATGCTGCCGAAACTCAGGAATCAAAGATGTTCAGATTGTTCTGCAACGTTGCACTTCGTGAGATGGAAGAAGGTACATATCGTCCACGTAACAGAAAGTTGGCAAACAAGTCGTTTGGTCGCGATGTTGACAGAAGCAAGAGAAATGTAAACCTTAGACCAGAATAAATTTTAAAAGCAATGAAAGTTTCAAAAGAATATTACGATGAGATTTTCCCTTTCAAGGGCGAATGGGACATGGAATCATCTTGCGGACTTAAGATAAGGGAATTTGAAGGCAAAAAATACGTAATTGTAACCGAATTGTACCAAGAAAACCCAGGCACATCGGTAACATACGCAGGCAAAAAGTTGGCTGACCAGATTTGCGAAGCAAAAAATCTGAAACTGGAGGACATCATTTATCTGGAATGTACGCCTAACACCAATTCAAAGTTGTCGTTTTACGACGAGGAGTATTTTCAGGTGGATTTCTTTGCCGATATGCAGCACAAGTACCGTCAATTGTCGAAAGACGAAGTTATGAAAATATTGGGAAGGTAATGTTGAAGAAATTAGTGCTTTATACTTTGTTTGTTTTTCTTGTCGGAACAGCCACCGCACAGGAGAAAATCTTTTTGTGGCAGGATACTGGCACAAAGAATTGGAAACAGACGACATTGACACCATATTTGGCTGAAAATAACACTAGTGGCACAGCTGTAATCGTTTGTCCAGGAGGAAGTTACTTTTGGCTTGCCGAAGAAACCGAAGGCCATGGCGTTGCAAGATGGTTGCAATCTAACGGAATTTCTGCATTTGTACTAAAATACCGTGTTGCAGGATTTTCAGCATTTTTCTGGAATCAACGCACTAAAAAACACGGCAACCAGTACCCCGATATGTTCAACGATGCACAACAAGCAATAAAATGGGTGCGCGAACACGCAAAAGAATACAAAATTGACCCAAACAAGGTAGGCATAATGGGTTTTTCGGCTGGCGGACATTTGTCGATGTCAACCGTATGCTACAGCAGTAAGGACCAACGTCCGTCGTTTGCCGCACCGATTTATCCGGTTGTTACAATGAATCCGCCATACGTTCACAAACGCTCACGTCGTGCATTACTAAACGAACGCAGACAAAACGACCAAACCATGCGCGACTCTCTTTCGCTCGAAATGCATGTACCTGCCGACTGTCCGCCTGTGTTCTTGGTAAACTGCGTTGACGACCCTACCGTAGAATACCACAACTCTATTTTGCTCGATTCGGCACTGACAGCAAAAAATATAAAGCACAAATACATACAATACAAGACTGGCGGTCACGGCTTTGGCGCTAGCGATGAAAAAGGTACAGAAGAATGCCGTCAATGGAAAAACGAGTTCCTAAAATGGCTGAAAGAAAACATTTATTAATGACATTAAATGATGAATAACAACGACATAGAATACAAATCGGTTGAAGAAATAAAAACATTCCAAGAAGAACTGCTACACAAGTCTCTTGCATACCTGCAGGCAAATTCACCATATTACCAGCGAATGTTCAAGAGCTACGGCATCAACATCAACAAGATAAAGCACATCGAAGACCTTGTTAAGATTCCTTTTACAGAAAAGAAAGACCTTCAATTGTTCAACGAGGAATTTAGATGCTGTCCAAAAGAAAAAATCATCGACTACATCACCACCTCAGGAACCTTGGGCGACCCCGTGACATTCGGCTGTACCGAAAAAGACCTGCAACGGCTTGCATACAACGAGAAGAAATCCTTCGAATGCGCCAATGTGCACCCAGGCAATGTCGTACAACTTATGACCACTTTGGATAAACGCTTCATGGCAGGACTTGCATATTTCCTCGGTCTCCGAGAACTTGGTGCAGGCATTATCCGCGTGGGAAACGGAATACCGGAACTGCAATGGGACACTATCAAGCGCATAAAGCCCGACACAATAATGTGCGTACCTTCGTTCATACTCCGCCTCATACAATATGCCGAAGAACACAACATCGACTACAAGAACAGTAGCATCAGAAGAATAATAGGCATAGGCGAAGGTCTGCGCGACCAGAATTTCGAACTCAACCTGTTGGGCAAGAAAATAAAGGAGAAATGGGATGTTCAGTTGTTCGCCACATACTCGTCAACGGAAATGGGCGCAACCTTCTCGGAATGCGAGTACGGAATGGGCGGTCATGTGCATCCGGAACTTATCATAGTAGAAATTATCGGTGAAGACGGATTGCCAGTCCCCGACGGACAACCCGGAGAAATTGTAGTGACAACACTTGGCGTGGAAGCCATGCCATTGCTTCGCTTCCGCACAGGCGACATTGCAGCAAAAATTGTCGACAAGTGCAAGTGCGGACGTAACTCATACCGCCTCACCCCTCTCGTCGGCCGTATGAACAACATGATTAAACTCAAAGGCACAACATTGTATCCACCTGCAATAAACGATGTGCTTGACAATACAGATTATGTTGAAAACTATGTCATCGAGGTAAGGCAGAATGAAGCAGGAACCGACGATGTAACAGTAAAGATCGGACTTAAGGAAGAACAGGATTTCGATGTTGTAAAGGAATTAAAAGACAGTTTCCGCTCGCGCATCCGCGTGGCACCGCAAATTGAAATTCTCCCTGTAGAGGAAATTCAAAAAATTAATTTCCCCGCCAAGAGCCGTAAACCAATAAAATTTATCGATTTAAGGAAAAAATAAGCGCAATAATGTTTGATGATATAAGGCCATATTATACGGAAGAGATTCCTGCTGCAATGCAAAAAATTGCCGACAGTGAAATCATTCCTCATATAGTCAACTATCTGATGCCAGGAACCGATGTAGAGTCATTTCGCGAAAGATTGAGAAAAGTCAGAACCACATACGAGTTCCAAAGTGGCATTATATCAGAATGTATTGATATTATTCTAAAAAAGACAACGAGCCAATTCGTCTGGACAGGAATAGAAAACATTAGCGAAGACAAACCTTACCTGTACATTTCAAACCATCGCGACATAGTTCTGGACGCAATGTTACTGCAATATCTGTTAATAAAGGAAAATCACAGAACAAGCCAGATAACATTCGGTAGCAACCTTATGCAACATCCGTTTATCGTTGATTTCGGCAAAGTAAACAAGATGTTCAAGACGGAACGAGGTGGCAACAGAGTTGAATTTTACAACAACCTGACCTATATGTCGAAATACATCAGGCATGTCGTTACCGAAAACAAAGAATCCGTGTGGATAGCACAGCGCAACGGTCGTACAAAGGACGGACTTGATGTCACCGACCCAGCCATAATAAAAATGTTCTGGTCGAGCCGAAGGGACGACAAGATACAATCGCTGGCAGAAATGAACATTACGCCTGTATCTGTTTCATACGAATGGGACCCCTGCGACAAGTTGAAAACACTGGAACTATATCACACAAAAATCGACGGCAAATACAATAAAGTTCCAGGCGAAGACATCACCAGTATCCTAACTGGCATAAAACAGCCGAAAGGAAAAGTAAACTTTCATATCTGCAAAACACTAACTGAAAACGACTTACGCAAAATAGACAGTTTGGAAGGAAATTATTTCTCGAACATTGCAAAACAGATTGACGAGCAGATAAACTCAAACTATGCTATAAATCCGAACAATTATATAGCGCACGACATTCGTAGCGGAGAAGCGAAATACGCTAACCAATACACCGACGAGCAAAAAAAGCAATTCGTGGAATACATGAATTGGATTGATGAATACAAAGACTTGGACAAGAATCTTTTGCGTGAAATTTTCCTCGGCATTTACGCCAACTGCATAAGGTAAGCAAGAAACACGAAGTCATGATTGCTCGCTATTACTTTTTGTAATACATTTGCAAAAACTATTTAAACATGACTGTAGAAATTTGCGCCAATTCGGTTCAATCGGCAACAAATGCCGCCAATGGCGGAGCCGACCGCATAGAACTTTGCCAAAACCTCAACGAAGGTGGCACGACCCCATCGTATGCAACAATAAAATATTGCGTAGAGAAACTTCCGCTCAAAACAATGGTGCTTATACGCCCTCGTCCTGGCGATTTCTGCTACAACGATGCCGAATACGATGCAATAAAGGAAGATGTACTTATGTGCCGACAACTTGGCGCACACGGAGTTGTCGTCGGTTTCCTTGACAAAAACCTTGACATTGACACCGTAAAAACCGCTGAAATCGTAAAGCTTGCCCGCCCAATGGAAGTTACTTTCCACCGTGCATTCGACCGTTGCAGAGATTGGCACAAAGCACTGGAACAGATTATCGAATGCGGTTGCGACAGAATTCTGACTTCAGGGCAATGCAAAACAGCACCCGAAGGAATCGACAATCTGCGCGAAATACAGAAACAAGCAAACGGAAGAATAGCTATTCTAGCAGGAAGCGGAGTGAATTCCCAAAATGCAGCAGAAATTATCCGTACAACTGGTGTTTGCGAAGTGCATTCATCTTGCAAGCATACCGTTGTGAATCCACAAAAGACAAACATTGAAGATTCAAGCAAATACAACGAAACTGATTTAGAGGAAGTTAAGCGACTTATTGAAGCCGTTTCATAATAAAACAACAACATGAAGAAAGTACTAACAATCGTAGCACTAACAATTTTCACTTTTTGCGCATGCAAAAAGCAAAACGAACAGCATTTCATCACCGATGAAACATACCGCACACAGGTGGAAAACGATTATGAGGCGCGCAAACAACTAGCATCAGGCAGAAGCGAGGAATTGTTTTCTGTTTTCAATGAAAACCTCAGTACCGAAGAACGCGAAGCTCTAGAATTTCTGTACGCCTACATGCCATACAGCGACCTTGCCGACTACGATGGTGATTTCTTCCTGAACCAAGTGAAATATGCGTTCAAGGCTCGTGACTTTTTCTCATGGGGAAAGAATGTTCCCGAAGATATTTTCCGTCATTTTGTGCTGGTGTATCGTGTCAACAACGAAAACCTTGATACTGCGAGAATGTTTATTTTCAATGAGATAAAAGAACGCATAAAAGACTTGTCCATGTACGATGCCGCATTGGAAGTAAACCACTGGTGTCACGAAAAGGTATGCTACAGAGCATCTGATGCCCGCACATCTGCACCGCTGGCGACAATACGCACAGCATTCGGACGATGCGGTGAAGAATCCACATTCACAGTAACAGCACTTAGAGCAGTAGGCATTCCTGCACGCCAATGCTACACACCGCGCTGGGCGCACACCGACGACAACCATGCATGGGTGGAAGTGTGGGTTGATGGCAAATGGTACTTCTTAGGCGCCTGCGAACCCGATGCCAAACTAGACATGGGATGGTTTGCCGCACAATCGACACGATGCATGATGGTTCATTCCAATGCTTTCGGCAAATACAAGGGAGACGAGGAAATAAATCATCGCGGAGAACTATTCTCGAAAATCAACATGCTTCCCAACTATACCGATACCAAGAAGATAACAGTAAAAGTTGTTGACAAGGCAGGCAAAACCGTCGAAAATGCCACCGTACAATTTAAACTGTACAATTACGCAGAATACTACCCAATAGCATCAGGCAAAACCGACAAGGAAGGCAACGCAAGCCTGACCACCGGACTTGGCGACTTGCTAATATGGGCAAGCAAAGACGGCATTTACGACTATGCAAAGATAGATGTTAGACAAACCGACAACATAACGCTTACACTCAACCGCGAAGCAGACAAGGAATACGAAGAGGATTTCGACATAGTTCCGCCCAATGGCAAGCCAGTGACGACCAACCTCACACCAGACGAAGCAGACAAAAACAACAAACGACTTGCATACGAAGACTCGATACGAAATGCTTATTTAAAAACTTTCCCTACAGATGCCGAAATTGCAGAAATTAAAAACGAAAACCTTACTGCAGAACAAATTAGCGAGATTGTAAAGAAAAGCGAAGGCAACTACGAGGAAATCATTTCGTTCCTGAATGAACATTCGAAAAAGAACGAAAACCTATTCCTATACGAATTTCTAAAATCATTGTCTGACAAGGATTTGCGCGACACAAAAGCAATAACGCTCAACCAGCATATTGTTGAATATGACAATAAATACACAAAAGATGCCTTCGTAAAAGGCATACTTCCTGCACGCATCGAGGTTGAAATGATTCGTCCGTGGCGGCAGTTCCTCAGCGAGAAATTCATTGAAATTTTAGGCAATGTCCCCTCATATTCCGACATTTTGGACTGGACAAAAAACAACATCCCAATCGACAATGAAGGCAACTATTTCAACTGCCCTATTTCGCCACGCGGAGTTTTTGAGCTTCGCCATGCCGACAACCGTTCGCGCGACATTTTCTTCGTTGCTGTATGCCGTTCGATGAACATTCCTGCATACCTTGACAATGCAACGCGACAGATTTTTGTTTACGAAAACGACAAATGGAACATTGTCTCGCTCGAAGAAGAAAAAGCTGTTGCTCCGACAGGCAAACTAGTCCTAAGATACAATGGAAACAAAGATTTAAAGCCACAATACTGGACGCATTACACAATTGCAAAGTTTGAAAATGGCGACTTCACAACTTTCGACTACGAAGACGATCCGCGAGTTGCCGAATTTCCTATCAAACTCGACCTCGAAGAAGGCTACTACATGCTTTCAACAGGCAACCGCTACAGCGACGGCGAAGTCTTGTCGCACTTAGAGTTCTTCAACATTAAGCATGGCGAAACAATAGAGCGTGAAGTAAAAATACGTCCGTTAGTCCAACGCGAAAAAGCATTTTACGGATTTATTTCAGATAACACACAGATTGAACACAACGGCAAACCCCTAAACATAAAGGACTTGGCAAAAGAAAAACCGCTAGTTCTATGCTTCATCGACCCAGTACGCGAACCGACAAAGCATACTCTAAAAGAATTTGGGGCAATGCGTGAATCATACGAAAAATGGAACGGAAACATACTGATGGTAATTCCTTCGGAGAAACTTACCGAACCATTCTCGGCTGAAAAATGGAATCTGCCCAAGCAGACAATAGTAACCACCGACACCAACGGACTTTTGGAAAAGATTCTTGCCGACACCAAGCAGCAGTACAACGACAATCCGCCGCTAATATTCCTTATTGACAAGAATGGCAAAATATTTTTCCGTTCCGACGGATATAGGATTGGCACGGCGGAACTGATTTTCAAAAGTTTGGCTAATGGCAATTAGAAGCCAACTGCAAATCTCATACGAATACCATGCCGAGCAGAGAAATCGTTATATAATTCTTTTTGGTTAATACGGAACACATATTCTATCTGTAAGCACTTGAAAAGGTTTGCAATTCCTACTCCAGCCTCCATATACGGAATCAATGTAGGTTCCCTCAAATAATCAGGCATCTCAAATATCTCACCGTGTTTTTTATTCTGCAACTTGCCATAAAAAATCTTGAACGAATATATTTCGCGAAGTTTCAACTTCTTTATCAACGGTATGTGATTAAAAATCATACCATATGTGCTGAAATAAATATGTGCGTGGGCATATATGTCGCTAACAAAAGAGGAATGATGCAGCAAGTTGAAATGGTAGCGTGCCTGTCCCAAATCCATCGCACCCTGTGGCATGTGAAGCAATGGGAACGGCACATCGCCAAGCACACCGCCAACCTCTACCATATACAAAATCATAAGCTTATTGCTGACATTTAAACGCTGCTTGAGTGAAAAATTAGCACACCAATACAAATCCGATTTCTCTATTGCATGAACATCGTAGTAACCGCCCATAAGCGACAGGTTATAAACAGGAAGTCCATTTCCAAAGTACATGCGTGTGAAAAAATCCTCCTCAAATGTCTGGTCATGTGAAAAACGCAAATTAAGCAATAGCGTGTATGTCATAAAACTTTTGATTTCGGGAAGTTCAATGCCAGAGCCATCGTCATGTGCATGAAAGTCCAAGAATGCATTATTTTCAAACAATTCCATTTTCGGTCGTACAAGAAGCGAAAACGAGTTGCTAATATCATACTCAAATGTCAAATCCAAAGTCCGGCTACGCATCATATATGGATTGGGCTTGTATGTAGTTACCGATGAAATGAAGTTTCCAGACCCCTGTTGCGATGGCTGTTCTTTTGTAAACTCACCAAACTTATTGTGTGTTAGTTCAAAATAATCATATCGCGTATTCACCGTAAGTATCGACCTGTGCTTGGAATTCAACTTGTACGCCACAGTACCGCCATAAGCCAACTCCTTGTTCCTCAATCCCATGCCTATATAACCTCCGACAAAAAAACGCTTCGAAACCTTGCTGCTTGTACGCAAAGGTATTGAAAAACGCGGGCCTTCTATCAAGTTATTATGGAAAAACATATAATGCGGACCTAGATCGACATATCCTAAATTGTAGTAACCAAACATACACATATACGTGAACTTGTCGGCAAAACGGAACCACCCGTTCTTATGGAATTCCTTTATGCCTTCGTATGCCTGATTCTCAAAAGAATCAAGCGGTGTTTTTATCTTTGAAAGGATCTCCTCCTCCGACATCAGTGGAACATCGTCTATGACTGGCGTACTATCATTCTCCGATGACACCGTATCCTTAGGCTCAACAATGAAGGTATTGATTTTTTTCACTGCAAACGACTGCGTCTTGGTACTGGTGCTGTCGTGCGTTACAATCGACATGTTCATCCTCAACGACTGCGCACTATAGAACCATTTTCCCAAGTTATTTTTCTCGTATGACACATCAATAACCACATCGGACACAAAATTTATATTAGCACTGTTAGGCACAACCGCACGAATCTCCGTTATCGCCCAGCAGTCGGATGTAGCCCACAGATGCCCCTCAAAAGCAAGCGACCTTTTGCTTTTGGGAAAGAAATTAAATTTATACTGCTTGACACCGTCCTTCATTACACTATCGGAAAGATACACATTGTAATCGAAAATAGAAGTGGAACCGACTGGACTCGGCACTCCTCTTGTAAATATATCAAGCTGATTGTTATAAAAATTTAGTTCGGTGGTTATCTTGTCCAGCACAACAGTCTTAATTTCGGCACTAATACCCGATAAAATCATTGCACATGTATCGTTAAGCACCTCTATATCCTCGTTACTTGCCCGTTTTCCTCTAACATGCCGCAAAAGTTGCTCCATAATCAAAAAAGGCATCCTGACCGTGGAATCCGTCTCCTGAACAAAAGCAGATGAGGACTTTCCAAGAATTTTGGACTTTGTTATTCTCTTTTGTTTTATTCCTGTCAAAAATATCGTGGTTCGCGAATAATCATTGTAAGTTATGTTTGTTATCAAATCTGGATTATTATGCTTACGATTCTCTATAATCTTGTTAAGCAACATCCTATCGTACGAATAGTCGGGCTTGACAACAATTTCATCTATCACCTGAACATCTTCTTCAAGTAATATTTCAATAGCCGATTCGTTGGAAACCTCAATTTCGACAGGAACATATCCCAAGAAACTTGCCACAATATCACATGGCAACTTCTTAACTCTGAACTTGAAAAAACCATTTTCGTCAGTCGTCGTACCTATTGCAGCATCCTTAACATATACTGAAACATACTGCAAAGGAAAACCCGTCTTGGCTTCATACACATATCCTTTGATTTCCTGGGAGAACGAATACAATGCCAGCGACAAAAAAACAACGATAAGCAAAGCTCTTTTCATACAACAATCACGCATTGCCCATCATTTTTCAACAACACCGACCGAAAAAGCATTATCTGCGAATATTTTTCGTAACCATACAAATGACTTCTATAATTTTACTTAAAGCACCTAATCTTCTGCTTTTGCGAAGTCCGTTATACAAAAGGAAGATTTTTATGGCATTGCAAAATTATATTTTTTTTAGGTATATAACGAAGTATTTGTATACAAAAATTCACAACTGACACACGCAATTAATACTCTATGTACCAACACATTGCTTATATAAATTAACAATAAAGCATGGCTCAAAGAGACATCTCTAAAATTTTCAATGATTGTATTTAACGCCTATCAATCAAGCTTTAGCACAGCAAGGAATGCCGACTGCGGAACTTCAACAGAACCTATCTGGCGCATACGCTTCTTTCCTTCCTTCTGCTTTTCGAGCAACTTGCGCTTACGGGTAATATCGCCACCATAACACTTTGCTGTAACATCCTTACGCACAGCCTTTACCGTCTCACGAGCGATAATCTTGCCGCCTATTGCCGCCTGAATTGCAACATCAAACTGATGACGTGGAATGAGTTCCTTCAACTTTTCACACATACGACGACCAAAAGTCTGGGCATTGCTAACATGCGTCAAGGTTGAAAGCGCATCTACCATTTCTCCGTTAAGCAAAATGTCAAGGCGTACAAGTTTCGACAGCTTGTATTCAGACTGATAGTAATCGAACGATGCATACCCCTTCGAAATACTCTTCAGCTTGTCGTAGAAATCGAAAACAATCTCACCCAAAGGCAAATCGAAATGCAACTCCACCCTATCGGCACTCAAGTAAACCTGATTGAGGAAAGTGCCGCGCTTGTCGATGCACAATTTAATTATAGGTCCAACATAATCGGCTTTTGTGATGATAGTGCCGCGAATGAACGGTTCCTCAACATGGTCAAGGTAATTTGGACCAGGCATTCCCGAAGGATTGTGAACTTCAACCTTTTCGCCCTTGGTTGTGTATGCAAGATACTGAACATTAGGCACTGTTGTAATGACATCCATCTTAAACTCGCGGTCAAGACGCTCCTGCACGATTTCCATGTGAAGTAATCCGAGGAATCCACAACGGAAACCGAATCCCAACGCAGCCGACGATTCCAAATCGTAGGTCAGAGATGCATCGTTTAGTTGCAGTTTTTCTATAGAAGCGCGGAGTTCCTCGTAATCATCCGCATCGACAGGATAAATACCAGCATAAAGCATTGGCTTCACCTCGGAAAATCCAGCAATTGCCTCAGCACAAGGTCTTTCCACATGAGTAATAGTATCGCCAACCTTAACTTCGACGGCTGTCTTAATACCAGAAATTATATAGCCCACATCGCCAGCCGATAAGGTTTTGCGTGGAGCGTAATCCATCTTCAATACGCCAATTTCCTCGGCATTGTACTCACGACCTGTATTTACAAACTTTACCAAATCCTTTGCATTAACCGTACCGTTGAAAATGCGGAAATACACGACTATTCCGCGGAATGCATTGAATACCGAATCGAAAATCAACGCCTCAAAAGGTGCCTCAGGGTCGCCTTTTGGCGCAGGAATCCTGTTTACAATTGCCTCAAGCACTTCTTCTACCCCTTCGCCAGTCTTGCCACTTGCACGAAGAATATCCTCTCGGTCGCAACCGATAAGGTCAATGATTTGGTCTTCAACCAATTCGGGCATAGCCGCATCAAGGTCAATCTTGTTCAGCACAGGAATAATTTCCAAATCGTGGTCTATTGCCTGATACAACACAGAAATAGTCTGTGCCTGAACACCTTGCGTAGCATCTACCACCAACAAAGCTCCCTCGCAAGCAGCAATGGAACGACTGACCTCGTATGAAAAGTCAACATGTCCAGGAGTATCAATAAGATTCAGAACATACTTTTGTCCGTCCTTTGCCTCATAGTCCATTTGTATGGCATGGCTCTTAATGGTAATACCGCGCTCGCGTTCCAAGTCCATGTCATCTAGAACCTGATTCTGGAAATTTCGGTCGGAAACTGTACCCGTATATTGTAAAAGACGGTCGGCCAAGGTGCTTTTACCATGGTCGATATGTGCTATGATACAAAAGTTGCGTATGTTCTTCATTAACTATGTTTTTTCAAAATCAACGCGCAAAATTACATAAAAACAGCGACTTCTGAAAACATATGCCAAACAAAACTGGCGATTTGCTTTGAAACAAATTTCCACAATCAGCACAATGCATTAAATACCAATACATTACCAACACAAAAATAATAATTTACAAAAAAATCAGAAAATATGCAATATTTAGGAATTATTATGTATCTTTACACCGAATATGCACTAAATTTTTCGATTATGAGAACTACAATATTAATATTGATGGCATTAGCAATATTAGTTATGCCAATTACAGCACAAAACATAACACGCACCGACGACAACGGCAACACACTGTATTTCGGACTAAGGTCAAACAAAGCCAACAAGTACGACAAGGTGAAAACACCGCCTTCATACGAAGTCATTGCACCACTCACACCTGCCGTAGGCAAGTCGGAAACCGTAAAAAACGCCATTGATACAATGTGGGTGCCTTTTGTTTATGAAACAATTCAGAAGTACAACAACGACATAAACGGAATTGTGACTGTACCAAAACGCATCAACTACCAAGGTGTAAACTATCCAATTACAAGCATTGGCACTCAAGCGTTCAAGGATTGTAAAAAGTTGAAAAAGGTGCTTCTGCCACTATCGGTTACAGAAATCGGAAACGAAGCATTCAGCGGATGCATCGAACTAACAGAAATTGCACTACCACCAGAACTCAAAAAAATAGGCAATTTTGCTTTCGAGCATTGCAAAAAAGTGAAAACCATCGAATTATACAGCGAAACACCACCAGAGTTCGGTCAGCACAGCGACTTCTACCTATATGGTGTAACACTTGTAGTTCCTCCCAAAACAGCCGATATATACAGCACAAAGGAACCGTGGAGCGACGCAAAGTCAATTGTTGAACGCACCGACAACACCACGTCAAGCATATTTTGGGCGACAGCCGAAACTGGTCAGAAATTCATCTGCAAGATTACCAATCAGGACGAAGGCACAGCATCTATCATTTCATACGGCATAATGACGCCATACATCAACAGCGAAGAATCGTACGACGATGTTGCCGGAGAAATGAAAATTCCGTTCTCAGCAAAAAAAGAGGAAGTACCTTTCAACATCAACACGTTGGAACAAAACGCATTCAATAGTTGCGACCTAACAAACGTAAGAATCCCAGCCACAATAACCAAGATTGAAAAAGGAGCATTCAAAAACTGCAAGCAACTGACATATGTCAGAATTGACGGTGGAAATGTTGAAATAGCAGAAGATGCCTTTGAAGGACTTCCTGAAGATGCAGTTCTTTCTGTACCAAAACTTTGTGGTTCGTACTACAAGCAACTTCCTGCATGCAAAAAGTTCAAGGAAATAAAGGAAGCAATGTCTAAGTAATTCAAAGATTGCTTACGCGAACTAAAGGTTCAAAGATTCAAAGATTTGAAAATTCAATTATTTGAAAAAGCATAGGTTTGAAATCCAAAGTATATGCCTTGTATTCTAAAATAAGGTGCTTTGAGAAATATAACCATATATATTGTCATTCTGATTGCTGCATTATCCACAACAAACACCTATGGTCAAGTAGCATTTACCGACAGCAACCTGCCGATTATAGTCATAAACACTTGTGGCAATACCATAAACAACGAAAATCCTATTAGGTCAACCATGAAAATAATCTTCCACGAAGACGGAAATAGGAATTATTTGTCAGACACCTCGAATCTGCAAGCACTGAACTACAACGGATACATTCAAATAAAATTACGAGGCAACTCTTCTCAATATCAGACAAAAAAGCCATACTCGATTCACACTATTCATGTCAACAACGACAATAACAATGTAAGCTTGCTTGGACTGCCGCCGGAAAACGACTGGGTTCTGAACAACATAGCATTCGACCCCTCATATATCCGCGACTTCATATCGTATGGCCTGTCAGAAAAAATGGGCAATTACGCGCCTAGATGCCGCTTCTGCGAAGTAGTTATTGACGGCAACTATGAAGGTCTGTACGTTTTTACAGAAAAGATGAAAGCTGACAAAAATAGAATTGACATTGAAAAAACGCCAGAAAATCCGTATAATAGCAGCGATTATGGTTACATTATAAAAGCAGATAGAGATATAAACCAAACTTCATGGTTCGACTACCCATACCACACATCATATTGCGATTCAATAATGTATTCGATAACTTATCCTAAAATAGAAAACATAAGACCGTCAGAAATTGAATACATGCACAACTATTATTTTGAACTCACAGAAAATATTCATGAACAGAACGATGCCATTGATATCGGCTTTCCTTCTATGATTGACATTCAGTCGTTCATTGATTTTATGCTTATTGGCGAATTTTCATCAAATGTTGACATTTACCAGCTTAGTACATATCTACACAAGGATGCTAAAGGAAAACTTCGTGCGGGTCCAGTATGGGATTTCAACCTTACATTCGGCAACGACATACAGACCAACCGCAGCCGCTACAATGTATGGCAATTCTCGAACTACACAAACGAAGGTGCAAAATTTTGGACAGACCTTTTCAACAATTCAACATACCGCTGCCACATGTCAAAACGATGGCACGAAGTTACGGCCGAAAGCCAGCCATTAAACTACGAAAACGTATGTTCGTTCATTGACGAAACACAATCAATTATTGCAGAAGCAGTTCCTCGTGATTGCGCCAGATGGCAAACTACAAACCACCAAGCAAGCAACATAGACTCGATGAAAAACTGGATACAAAAACGCGTGGAATGGATGAACAACAACATCGGTTCGTGCGAACAATGTCAAGACGAATCTGTTCCTGACCTTGTTATTTCCAGCATTAACTACAACCCGCCACAACAAAGCTTAATCAACAGTGACAAACTGGAATTCATAGAGATAACCAACAACAGCGACGAGCGAGTAAACCTAACAGGAATATATTTCGGAGGAATGGGACTATGCTATACTTTCCCGGTTAATTCATTCCTAATGCCAAACCAAAAGGCTACAATATGCTCCGACAGCCTGCAATTCGTATCCCACTACGCACAAATACCATTCGGACAATATACGCGACAACTTTCCGATCAATCACAACGATTAGTTCTATACGATGCATGGTGCAATCTCATTGATGAAGTAACATATAGTTGCAATCCGCCATGGCCAGAGGAAGCCAATGGTCACGGCTATTTTCTCGAGCTTATTGACATAAACTCCGACAACAGCCTCGCCGAAAACTGGAGAGCGACAAAAATACCTTCATCCGAAATAGAAATATCTCAGCAAAGAGCCTCAATGGTATACCCCAACCCATTTTACGACTTTATACAAATAGAAACTAACACGCCCGAAACGACATATAGTATCATTAATGCCATCGGTCACGAAGTATTTTCGGGAGAATTCACCGGCAACGCAACAACAATAGACACAAGCGAACTTCCTGCAGGAATCTATATTATAAGAATAAAGTCGGACGAAGAAACTATCTGTCTAAAGATTGTAAAGGTGATAAAAGGCTAGAAGAAGAAAAGGCTAAAAGTCCCCAATAGGCTTCAAGCCTGTTAGCCTTTATGCTTGCAATCATTCTAAAATCGTAATTCGTAAATCGTAAATTAAACTTATCTTTGCACACAAATTTTGCAAACGATGTTCAAGAAAGTTCCACATACATACGTCATTGTATTCTCAATAATAGTCATTGCGGCAATACTCACATGGATAGTTCCTGCAGGACAATTCGAACGCACTACAAAAGCCCTATCCGATGGCAGCACCACCACTGTAATTGTCGAAAACTCATACCACGAAGTGGATGCAAGTCCACAGACCTGGCAGGTTTTCACCTCAATATTCGACGGATTCAAAAAACAGGCAGGAATTATAGCATTCATATTGCTTGTCGGCGGAAGTTTCTGGATTTTGAACGAAAGTCGCGCATTGGCAGCAGGCATCAATTCATTTCTTCGTTTCAGCAAACGGCTCGAAAAACGAAAATTTATACAGAAAATCGATGTAAACAATATAATAATGGTGCTGATAATGACACTTTTCAGTGCGTTTGGCGCTATTTTCGGCATGAGCGAAGAAACTATTGCCTTTGTAATAATATTCGTCCCATTGGCAATATCAATGGGCTACGACTCTATAACAGGACTTTGCCTTGTGTATGTAGCTGCACATTTAGGTTTTGCAGGAGCAATATTCAACCCGTTTACAATAGG
Organism: Bacteroidales bacterium; assembly: GCA_017551515.1. Classification (GTDB taxonomy): domain Bacteria; phylum Bacteroidota; class Bacteroidia; order Bacteroidales; family ML635J-15; genus Bact-19. The sequence goes on from JAFZLK010000106.1 coordinate 70,767, forward strand.
AATTGCTCAGGGAATGTCGGATTTGCCGTTGTTCAGCGGTTGGGAGTACAGATTTGTGTGCTGGCTTGTGATTAACGCAGTAGGATTTACATTTATACTTTGGTACGCATCGCGCATAAAGAAAAATCCACAGAAGAGCCTCACCTACTCCATCGACGAATACTGGCGCAATAACAACAGCAGCCATGCCGATGACATTGTTTACAATACACCCAAAGCAGCATGGGCAAGTTACATAATTGTTTCTGCTGCGGTGATTCTATTCTCGGTATTTTACCCAATTTCACATCTCAAAGTCGGAAATGCAGAATTCGAGTTTGCCGCAATTCCGATAGTTTCGGGGCTTTTCGTTCTCACATCGTTTTTTATGCTTCGCAAATCGGTACATTTTTACATAATAAACCTACTATTTTTCACGGTTTTCTACCTTATTGTAGGGGTCATGGGCTACGGCTGGTATGTTGAAGAAATCGGCGGACTTTTCCTCGCTATGGGCATAGCCGCAGGAATAGCAATGAACAAGTCGGCAAATGACATTGTGAAAATGTTTCTCGACGGAGCCAAGGACATTTTCTCGGCAGCCTTTGTGGTTGGTCTTGCGGGGGGAATTATCGCCATACTCACCAACGGCAATATCATCGATACCATAATGAACAGCCTCTCGAACGGAATGCAGGACTCTGGAAAAGAAGCCTCGCTGTCAATAATGTACGGAATACAGACATTCCTAAACATAATCATCCCGTCTGGTTCGGCCAAGGCAGCACTCACAATGCCTATTATGGCGCCATTTTCCGACCTTGTAGAGATTTCAAGGCAGACAACCGTTTTAGCCTTCCAGTTTGGAGATGGCTTTACCAACATGATTACACCTACATCGGGCGTTTTGATTGGCGCATTGGGAATGGCAAAAATTCCGTTCAACCTCTGGTTCAAGTTCATCTGGAAATTCATGCTGGTGCTTATTGCTCTCGGATTCCTGCTTTGCCTGCCAACACTATATATGACACTCAATGGATTTTAGGGGAAAGGTAAAAATGATAACAGTACCGCGCAACAGACTGCTTTTCAATCACGGCATACATCTGCTACCATACACAGGAGCTGGCAGTGGCATAACTCGCGCAATCAGCGGTTCGCCCAATATGCAATTTACAAACAATCCTACCACAAATGAATTTGTCATTACCATAGAACGCGAAGAAATACCTGAAGAACTTATAATTACCCCTGACAGTATCCCTAACACTACCCCTGACAGTATCCCTGACACTACCCCTAACAGTATCCCTGACAATATCCCTGACACTACCCCTGACAGTATCCCTGACAGTATCCCTGACAGTATCCCTGACACTACCCCTGACACTACCCCTGACAGTATCCCTGACAGTATCCCTGACACTACCCCTGACAGTATCCCTGACACCATCCTAAGCACTAAGCGTCTAAAAAAGAAAGATTTAAGCGACAAGCAAAAAGACATTATAAATTTCTGCAGTGTACCGAGAACCAGTAAAGAAATTTTGCAACGAGCAGGAGTGAGTTATCATTCGACAAATGTACAAAAATACATAATGGACTTAATTGACAATGGTTTTCTAGAACGTACTATTCCAGAACAACCTTTTGATAAGAATCAAAAATACCGCCGTGTCAGAAAGAAAAAATAAAATCAATGTTTATGTGTGATTTTTTCGACAACTATAACTGGATAAACCTATTCGGACTCATCACTGTAGCGCTGATGTTGATTCCTAACATTTTGTACGCCATAAAGTTCAAGGGACAAGAAACAAAGTGCAAATGTTGCCGTTCGATGTACATTCTCGAGCAAATAGGCAGATACGGCTCAATGTTCCTTATGGCATTCAACATCGGAATTGCCGAATTCGGTTTTGCATCGGAAAAGCAATTTATTGCATATTTTATTGCAAACATAGTACTGCTTGTTGCATACTGGTTTGTATATGCATTATACTTCCTCAAACGTACAAACTGGAAAAGCATGGCTCTTGCCATAATTCCATCGTGCATATTCCTAATTGACGGCATTCTACTGCGGCACTATCTGCTTGTTAGTTTTGCCATAATATTTGCATTTTCACACATTTGCATAACAAGAAAAGACAGTTGCGAAATCAATAGCAACACACAACAAAATTCATAATATGAGAAAAAAAAGCGCAAAAAAAGAATCCTCGCCAAAGTCAACGAATAAAAAAGGTGGCAAATCTGTATTCCGCAAGATTTTAAAAGGAATATTGATAACAATACTTTGCATTTTCGGACTCAATTTACTCATGACCATACTATACCGCTGGGTTAATCCGCCAATTACGCTAACAATGATTTCCCGTTCATTATTTGAAGGCGAATCGCTGAAAAAAGAATGGAAGTCGCTGGATGAAATTTCGCCATACCTTGTAGATGCATCAGTAGCAAGCGAAGACAATATGTTCCTAGGTCACAATGGTTTCGACCGCGTTGCTATCGACATAGCTATCGAAGAGCACAAGGCTGGAAAAAAGCAAAGAGGCGGAAGTGGCATTTCGCAGCAGACGGCAAAGAATGTATTTCTGTGGCAAGGTCGTTCGTGGATTCGCAAAGGACTGGAAGTATACCAGACTTTCCTCATTGAACTTTTCTGGTCGAAAGAGCGCATAATGGAAGTATATCTGAATGTCATCGAAATGGGACCAGGAATCTACGGAGCGGAAGCTGCAGCACAAGAATATTTTCACAAGAGTGCAAAGATTCTCACCAAAACCGAAGCCTCGCAAATCGTAGCCGCCTACCCCAACCCTCGCGACCCAAAACGCAGTCCCAAGAAAGCATCTGCCCGTGCCGCACATATCCGCTCTCTAATGGGACTTATCGGTCCGATAAAATTCGACGATGAAAGCATAGCCCAATGGGAAGAACGCTACGAGAAATACAAGGACAAATACTTCGACAACAAGAAAGACTGATTCATTTTTCAATCGAACTATAAAATCATACTTTCACGCTGTTTTTGCACAATTAAAATACAAGTTTCTCATTGTCAAATACATTGTCGCTGTTAATTACTTTTTGAAAAAAAGTAGCGAAAAACGCCCATAGCAAACTTCAAACACGCTATTTTCGTAGCAGGTATTTTAAGTTTTGCAAAATGGTTAGGTTCACGCATTTACACGTTCACTCCCACTACTCTGTACTCGACGGAATGTCGAAAGTTCCCGATTTGATTAGCAAAGCCATGAAGAATGGAATGTACGCCTTAGCCCTTACCGACCATGGGAACATGTACGGTATAAAGGACCTAATGGATACTGCAAAAAGTGTAAACGGAAAAACTAAGGACAAAATCAAGGAACAGGAAAAGATTCTTGCAAAAGAAGATGCTTCAGAAGAAGAAAAAAACAATGCTTCAAAAAAAATAGAAGAACTCAAGCAACAGATTTTCAAGCCTATAATCGGCATTGAAGCATATTGCGCACGCCGAACCCTTTACGACAAGGACAAGGACTACCGTGAACCATCGCCCGAAAGCGGAAAAATGAAAATTGTCGATAGCAGCGGCTACCACCTGATTTTGCTTGCAAAAAACAAAAAAGGATACCAGAACCTTTGCAAATTGTCATCTATCGGATTCACACAGGGCTACTACAGCACCCCGCGAATCGATAAGAATGTGCTTGAACAATACCATGAAGGCGTGATTGCTAGTTCAGCCTGTCTTGGCGGCGAAATACCACAACTCATACTTGGCAACAAACTAGACAAAGCCGAAGAAACCGTACTTTGGTTCAAACGAGTTTTCGGTGACGACTACTACATCGAGCTTCAGCGACACAAAACCGACAAGCCCGGCGGTGCCCGCGACACTTTCGAGAAGCAACAAATTGTGAACAAAGTTCTGATAGAACTTGCTCACAAACACAACATTAAAATTATCGCAACTAACGATGTCCACTTCGTTGAGGAAGAACACGGCGAGGCCCACGAAAGGCTTATCTGCCTTAGCACTCAGACCGAACTCAACGACCCCAACCGCGGAATGGCATACACCAAGCAGGAATGGCTAAAGTCGCCAGAAGAAATGGAAGCCATTTTCTCCGACTTGCCAGAAGCTCTGGAAAACACTATGGAAATTGCCGACAAAATTGAAGTTTACGACATTGACTCTGGACCAATAATGCCAGCATTCCCGATTCCCGAAAACTTTGGCACCGAAGAAGAATACCGCAAGAAATTCACACACGAAGACCTTTTCAACGAATTTACCCGCGACGAGAACGGAAATGTCGTAATGTCGCAGGAGGACGCCGAAAAGAAAATCAAGAAAATCGGCGGTTACGACAAGCTATACCGCATAAAGCTCGAAGCCGACTACCTTGCAAAACTTGCATGGGACGGTGCCCACAAACGCTATGGAGAAAATCTTACCAAGGAACAAACCGACAGAATAAAGTTCGAGCTTCACATTATGAAGACAATGGGTTTCCCCGGATACTTCCTCATAGTGCAGGACTACATTCGTGGTGCAAGGGAAGAATTGGGCGTTTGGGTTGGTCCCGGTCGTGGTTCTGCCGCTGGTTCGGTTGTAGCATACTGCCTGCATATCACCGACTTAGACCCATTGAAATACGACCTGCTGTTCGAGCGTTTCCTAAATCCAGACCGTATATCGCTTCCCGATATAGATGTCGACTTTGACGATGCCGGTCGTGGAAAAGTTCTCGACTGGGTAACAGAGAAATACGGAGAGGAAAAGGTCGCCCACATAATAACATACGGAACAATGGCCACTAAATCGGCAATTGCCGATGTCGGTCGTGTTCAAGGTGTTCCGCTACAGCGCGTAGCCGAAATAAAGGCTATGATTCCCGACAAATTCGATGAATCATTAAAGGACGAAAAAGGAAAAACGCCTAAGGTAAACCTCAAGAACTGCATAAAATACGTTCCCGAAATCAAAAGTATAGTAGAAGGCGACGACCCAAATGTCGCAACTATGATTGAATACGCCGAAGAACTCGAAGGCACTATCCGACAAGTCGGAATACACGCCTGCGGATTCATTATCGGTGCCGACGATCTTACCAAATTCGCTCCTATAAGCACTATCGAGGACAAAGAATCAGAACGTCGTCTACCTGTAACCCAGTATGACGGACATGTCATCGAAAGCGTTGGTCTTATAAAGATGGACTTTCTGGGACTTATCACTCTGTCCATCATGAAGGAAGCCGTTTCAAACATCAAGAAGTCAAAAGGCATTGACCTCGACATCAACAGCATACCGATAGACGACCCCGAAACATACAAGATTTATTGTGCAGGAAAGACAATAGGCATATTCCAGTTTGAATCGGGCGGAATGCAGAAATACCTTCGCGAACTTCAGCCGACGGTATTCGAGGACCTCATCGCAATGAACGCACTTTATCGTCCTGGACCAATGGCATACATTCCTCAGTTCATTGCCCGCAAGCACGGCAAAGAGCCCATCACTTACGATATACCCGTAATGGAAAAGTACCTGAAGGACACATACGGAATTACCGTTTATCAGGAACAGGTCATGCTTTTGTCGCGATTGCTTGCCGACTTCACACGAGGCGAAAGCGACGCTTTGCGTAAAGCTATGGGTAAAAAGAAAAAAGACATCGTAGATGCAATGAAGCCAAAGTTCATCGAAGGTGGAAAGAAGAACGGCCACGACCCGAAGATTCTTGAAAAAATCTGGGGCGACTGGGAAAGCTTCGCTTCGTATGCGTTCAACAAATCTCACGCTGCTTGCTATGCATGGGTTTCATACCAGACTGCCTACCTGAAAGCACATTACCCGTCTGAATTCATGGCTGCCAACCTCACGCTCAACAAGGACGACATTACCGAAGTCACCAAATTGATGAACGAATGCAAGAGCATGAAAATAAAGGTATTGTCACCTGACATCAACGAAAGTGACCTTAACTTCACGGTAACTAAGAGCGGTGACATCCGCTTCGGACTAGGTGGCGTAAAAGGCGTAGGAGAAGGAGCAGTGATGGCAATAATCGCGGAACGAGAAGCTAACGGACCATACAAGGACATCTTCGATTTCGTATCGCGGGTTAACCTGCAGTCGGTAAACAAAAAGACCATTGAAGCTCTTGCTTTCGGTGGCGCATTCGACAGCTTCGACACTCCTTCCAATCCAAATTCAACTTCGCGCGACCAGATTGCTTCCGTATTCAACGAAAAGGGGGAATCTACACTTGATACTCTGATACGATTCGGGCGTTCGGTACAACAGCAGAAAAACGACAACACAATGTCACTATTCGGAGGTTCGGCTACATTCTCGATAGCACTGCCAAAACTCCCGCCACGGCTGGACAAGATGGTATTTATGTCACAAAAACTCAAGAACGAATATTCCGTTCTCGGAATATATCTGTCAGCCCATCCTCTTGACAAGTTCAAGTTCTTCATTGACCACTCCAACATAATTCCGCTCGACAAGGCTTCGAAAATCATTGAGGAAAAGAAAGTCAAGACTAAGATGACAGTAGTCGGATATGTTACCAAAAGCATTGAAAAAACATCAAAAAACGGAAATCTTTTCGGAGAGTATAACATAATCGACTACGATGGCGACCTTAAATTCCCGTTGTTCAGGGACGACTACAGCAACTACAAGGGCAATCTCTGCGAAGGCTACTCCATAATCATGGATGTAGAAATAAGGGAAAACAAATTCCAGTCGAACAAACCCACAGAAAACAACTCACCGCAACTGTCTGTCTATTACCGCAACATACGTATGCTACAAAACCTGAAGACAAAATCCATTAACCTATATATTGACATAAACAACATTGATTCTGATTTCAGGAAACAGTTCGCAAATATAATTGACACATGCAGCGGCGAAACAGAACTATACATAACTCTTTTCGACACAAAAAACACAACCAAAGGAATCAAAATGGTTTCGAGGACAAAGCACATCGATATAAACAGGGAGGAAATACGCGAATTCATTGAATCGAACGACAATGTGATAAAAAAAGTTGTTATAACACAATGATGTACAAAATAATATTGTATATTTGCACAAAATTTAAAAACTGATAATTCATGAGAAAACTTATCGGACTATTAATCATGCTACTACCAGTTGTAGTGTTCTCGCAAAAGGTAGTAAACGGATTTGGTATTGAAGCATTTATGGGTAAGACATACAATTCTTCAGAAAATATCAAGTTCAGATACAATAATGCAGATTTCGAAGCCAATATGACAGGAGAATCTGAAGTATTCGGTGGAAGTGCCTACTTTCCGTTCGACATGGGTATAAAAAGGCATAGGTTCACGCTTGCAATAGGTCTTGAATACAGAATGGCGAAAGTAAATCTAGGTGCCAACAGAGAAATTGTCGGTTCCGACGGAATCGTAAAGGAAGACATTGCCTTGAAACTGACCTCGTATTCGCCTTTGGTACAAGCCCTTTACAGGCCGCACTTCTACTTAGGACGAATACACATGTCGTTCAGCATAGGAGCAAACTTCAAATATGCGGTTTTTGCACCTCTTGAAATATGCGACAAATCCAACGAAACCCTTATTGATTACGATGCAAGCAAAACCGAAAGCGACGATGGATTCATAAATTTCAACAGTAACTTTTCAGCAGAAAGAATGAGTAACTACAAATTCCACATCGACCCTAGAATGGGATTTGACTTCTACATTGGAAACTCTCTGGTAATTTCCCTTTTCGCAATTGTACCCGATGTCAGTTCCGCAGTCGCAACAACTTCGATTAAGTTGGAATACGGAGCTGGACTTACGTACCTCATAAGAACAAACAAGATAACAGAAGCTAAAATTTTACAACAATACAAAAAATAACTGCTATGAAAAATTTGTTTTTAATTGCAATACTATCAATATTTTGCGCAACTTCAATGATTTATGCGCAAGAAGTGGTACCTGTTATACAGTCCGGACATTCAGGTAGCATCATGTTCGTCGAATGGGACAACACAGGTCGATACATAGCCAGTGCCGACGACAACAACGAAATTATCATCTACGACATTGTGGCTGGAAAGGTATTCTACCGCACAAAGTTTCCCGGCAGAAAGCTGATAAGTGGAATCAAGTTCGAAGATGATGGCAAGTTGTACGCCAGCAATACCGACAATGCAATATGTTTCGACCCCACTACATTGCAGACAAGCGATGCACCTCATGGAGTACCGCCAAAGAAGATGTCTCCTAACTTCAAGATTAGGAACTCGCAGCTTAAAAGAATCAGTGGTGGCTCATTGTTCAACCGTAATGCCTACACAAAATTCACATATGTTGCCGAATCAAACGACAACAAGTATATCATTGCTGGCGACGAAAACGGCGGACTATATTTCTGCAATAACCTGTTGAACCTCCAGCATTTTGAAAATCTTCACAGCTTGCCTATCAACGACATAACATTCTCGAAAGATGGCAACATGGTGGCAATTGCATCCGCAGACCGTTCGGTAAGCATCTGGCGATTGCCGAGCTACAAACTCGAAAAACGCCTCATCCCAAGGAGTTTCAACATTTCTGCATTGGCTTCAAGTTCCGACAGCAAGTCGTTTGTATTCGGAGACGAACTTGGATATGCATACAGAATTACATTTATGATAGACAAGCTGTTATGCGATGCTGTTGATTCTCACGACGGAGAAGTGACCGACATTCAGGTTTCGGCAAATAGCGGAGTCGCTGTTACAGCAGGTAGCGACAACTCGGCAGCCGTAGTCGATTTCGACAATAAGAAGGTTTTGCAGAAATTCAAAGCCCAAAGCAGCTCGGGAAAGGTAAAGCAGGTATTCGACATCAAGGCAATACAGGAACAGGCAATGAAGGGCAACGATGCTAAAAATAGTATATATGATGAAAATGTCTATTCGGTAGCTGTTAGTCCCGATGGAAAATACATCGCCTACTCGGCAGGAAAATGGGGTCTTGCCGATCCTGTACTTAAATTTGCCAACATTTCTGGACTAAAGATACTAGGAAGCAAAGAAGAACGCGTTGCAAAAAAAGGTATCGCAGCAGGAATGGCAGTTCCAAACAATGTTCACATTTTCAAACAAATGTGCTTCGACTCCACCAACAACCTCTATGGTATCGGCGAGGATGACAGAAAGATTTTTAGGTATAAACCAACAATAGCAGGTTACGGTGCAGGATTGGAATGCGAAATGGGAACAATGACCGAAAGTGTGAATTTTGAGAATTCTCTCGTACTGCGTCAAAAACAGGAACCAACAATGGACGACTACTACCTTGTAAAAATTGACCCTACTAACGGCGATGTTTACAAGTGCAAGGGTTACGAAGTAGAAAGACTTGGCAAGGACGGGAAGAATATAACCTACAAAGGTCAGTATGGATACATAAGCGATTTCATAGTAATGAAAGGACAGCAGTACCTTATTGCTGCTGCTAAGGACGCTTCGCTCAATATATACGACATACAGTCAGGAAAGAAGTTGCTGAGCATATATGTGGTTGACGGAGGAAAACTCATCTATGTAACCCCCGAACACTACTACATGGCTACAGGTGACGCAATCACAGGCCTAGGATACTACCACGAAGGAAGAATCTACCCTGCAGAACAGTTCGATATCAAGTACAACCGTCCCGACCTCGTACTAAAATCTCTTGACGTTTTCGACAACGAAATCATTGACATGTACAAGTCGGCATACAAGAAACGTATCCAAAGACTCGGATTCACAGAAAGCATGCTTAACGGCGAAATGGAGTTGCCAGAAATTAAGATTATGAACTCCAACGAAATACAGCTATCAACGACAAAACAGATGCTTGATGTAAAACTTTCGTTGAAAGACGGCAACTACAACCTCAACAGACTCAACATCTATGTGAACGATGTTCCTCTTTATGGCACAAACGGCATGAATTTAAGCGACAGGTATTCAAGAGAAACTATTGTAAATTCAGAAATTCCTCTGTCAAGTGGAAGAAATACAATACAGTTCTCATGCGTGAACGAAAAAGGTATGGAGTCGCTCAAGGAAGAAATTGAAATCTACTACGATGTACAAGGCAAGAAACAGAAACCAACGCTCTACCTCATTTCGCTGGCAGTTGCCGAATATGCACAGTCGGAATACAACCTTCGTTATACCATCAACGATGGTCGCGGATTTGTAAAACTATTCAGCGAACATGCCGACAACTTCGACCATGTGGTTGTCGATTCGCTCTACAACTCCAACTGTACTAAACAAAATTTCCTCGCATTAAAGGAAAAACTAATGCAATCAAAGGTTGACGACTATGTGTATGTTCATATCGCTGGTCACGGTTTGCTCGACGATGATTTGAACTGGTACTTTGCAACACAGGACATCGACTTCTTCGACCCATCGGTCAACGGTTTGAAATACGAAGACATTGAAGGTCTGCTTGACGGCATTCCCGCTCGCAACAAGATGCTCCTAATGGATGCCTGCCACTCTGGTGAAGTTGACAAGCAGGACGGCGTCGAAATAGCAGATAATGCAGATGGAGATGATACCCGTGGAGCAGTTACAGTAAGCAAACGTAAAAAGACAAAGAACAGCCTTGGTAACTCGTTTGAACTTATGCGATTACTCTTCAGTGACCTGAAGAAGGGAACAGGAACAGTGGTAATCTCGGCTGCATCAGGTGGTGGTTACGCTTTGGAAAACGAATCCATCGAAAACGGTATCTTCACCTACTGCCTGATGGACGCTTTCAAGAAGAACAAAGCTGACAAGAACAAGGACAAGTCAATATCTGTATCGGAACTGCGTAACTTCATATTCGACGGCGTAAGCAAGATGAGTGAAGGAAAGCAGCAACCGACTTCGCGTCGCGAAAACCTGCAGAACGACTTCAATGTAAAATAACACAAACGCTAATTTAAAGGGCTACCCTTTCGGTAGCCTTTTTTTTATAATATAGTGCAAAATGAGAAAAACATCGTTAATTATCATAGTTTTATTATATTTCACATTTGCAGCATTTGCCCAATCGAAAAATGACAATATCCTGCAGAATGCAGATACGGCAAACCTTTATGGCAATTATTACTATGCACAGGGAGATTACGAAGAAGCCTTTACATACTACAAGAAAGCCGCCGAATTGTCTTTAAAAGTTGATGGTGGGTACAATTTGCAATATGCAATGGCTGCCAATGGTATTGCTTGCGTATTATATGTTGCAAACAACTATGAGAAATCCGTGGAATACAACAATTATGCATTGACAGTTCGAAAGGAATTATTAGGAGAAGACCATCCCGATTATGCAGCATCTCTAAAAAATATCGGAGTTGTTTACTATGATATGGGCAAATATAAGGAAGCACTGGAAAACTCCCTGCAGGCTTTGGAGATACAAAAAAAGACGATGAAAAAAGATAATCCGGAGTATATAAACACAATGGGATATGTTGCTGCTTCGTACTATGGTATGAACGACTATCAAAACGCCATTAAATACTATCTTCAATTGCTGGAAATACAAAAGAAAGCTATAGGAGAAAACCATCCAAACTATGCTAGGTATTTAACCAATGTCGGTGTTACTTACGCAGAAATGGGCGATTACCAGAACGCTTTGAAATACTATCTTCCCGCTCTGGATCTTCAACAAAAAACTTTGGGAGAAGACAATCCTAACTATTTATCGACACTAGAATATGTCGCTGATACCTACTATAAGATGGAAGACTATCGCAATGCATTTAAATACTATGCACAAGCAGTTGATATAGAATTAAGAACAGAAGGAGAATCTCATCCCGACTATTTGTCCTCGACAAAGTATGCAGGTCTTGCATCATATAAATTTGGCGACTACAAAAATTCCTTGAAGTATTCGATTATGCAGATGGAATTGAGAAAAAAGACACAAGGAGAGAAAAGTTCCGACTATCTAATATCACTTTCTAATGTAGGCATTATATATTACGGAATGAAGGACTACCAGAACGCCCTGAAATGTCTTTTACTGGAAAAACAAAGTGCCAAAGAAGTGTATGGAGAAGACGATGTAAATTATATCAATATGATTTCAAGCCTTGGTGTCGTATATTTTAGTTTGGGAGACTACCAAAACGCAATGAAATATACCACCATGGCAATGGAAATGAGAAAAAAGAAATATGGGGAAAATCACCAGCACTACGCAAACTCGCTAAGCAATATGGCTTCGTTGTACCTTGATATGGGTGACAAAGACAATGCGTTCAAATATATAAAGCAAGCAACAGAGATTCGTATGGCTACATTGAAAGAGAATGACCCCGAATATGAAATATCGCTTAACAATCTTGGTGAAATATGTCATGATTTAGGATACTTTAACTATGCTATGAAATACCTCCAACGAGCATTAGAAATCAGGAAGAAATATTATGGGGAAGAAAGCGAAGATTATGCATCTACACTGCACAATATTGCCTCTTTATATTCCGATATGAACGAAAACGAAAAAGCCCTTAAATGTTATAAGGAATCTCTGGAGATAACTCGCAAAACCATTGGTTCAGAAAATCCAAGCTACGCAAATACACTAATGAATATCGGCGTAGAAAAAGCTCAAATGGGAGATATGCAAAATGCATTGACAGATTTCAATACAGCAGCAAAAATATTAAAAAAGACTATTGGAGAAAAACATCCAAGTTATGCAAATTGTATAAATAACAAAAGCTACACATACTCAATGATGGGAGACTATTCCAACGCAATAAAAACAAAAAAACAGGTAACCGAAATACTAAAGGACAATCTTATCAAGAACTTTTCGTTTATGACATCCCATGAACGCGAAACATACTGGAATGATAACAAAAAAATATATTCACAGTGCATTTTCAACTCTTTCCATGCTACATCCGATACTCTTGGCACGAAGATTTCATACGATGTGGAGCTAACGACAAAAGGTCTTTTGCTTGCTTCTGAAATAAGTATGACCAATATCATAATGGAAAGTGGGGACAAGAATCTTATTGCCGACTATGAAAATTTGAAAAATATGCACCTTCTGCTCAATAAGGAACAGGAAAAACCAATGAACGAACGCGTTTACAACTGCGACTCCCTGTCCGATGAAATCAAGAAAGCAGAAAGGCAAGTTATGGAAAGGAGCAAAGATTTTGGTGATGTAACTCTTTTCATAAAAATAGACTGGAAAGAAGTACAGAAATCAATGAAAGCCAACGATGTGGCAATAGAGTTTAGTAATGTCGCTGATTCTGGGATTATCCGTTACGCTGCTATTGTTCTTACAAAAAATATGAACGCTCCTGTATTTGTTCCGCTGTTCAACAAGGAAGAAATGCAGAAAATTCTTCGCGGAGTTACTCCTTCAAAAACACAGGTTCAAACAGATGACAGCGACCGTGGAGCAAAATCGGTTTCTGCAAAGAAACTTGGCGTTTACGAATCTACAGAGCTTTACAAGACGGTATGGATGCCTCTGGAAAAATACTTCCCTGCGAATCCGCGCATCTATTTTGCTCCGTCAGGAATGTTACACCAAATTGCAATTGAATATGCTCCCATCAGCCACGAGCAGACAATTTCGGACAAATACGAAATCTACCGTGTCTCCTCTACCAGATTCCTTGCAATGGACTATATGCCAGGTCCTATGAAAAACTCTGTATTCTACGGTGGCATATACTATGATAGCGATACAACCACTATGAAACAGGAAAGCAGCAGGTTTGCAACTCGAAGCGTTTCGTATAATTCGTTTGCCGAGCTTAACAAGGACGAAGTCCACGATGGTCTCAACTATCTGCCAGGCACCAAAACCGAGGTTGAAAACATAGTTGGCACATTAAAAAACAACAAGAAGGTAAAAACTACTCTCTACGAAGGTTCGCAAGCAAACGAGGAATCGTTCAAGGCATTGTCGGGCAACAATATTTCGGTTTTACACATTGCCACGCACGGATTTTTCCTTCCTACCGAAAAAAAGTTATCGGGAGACATGTCACTAATTCAGTCGGGACTATTGCTGTCGGGTGCAAACTACGCTTGGCAGAACCTGCCACTTCCCGAAGGCATCGAGGACGGCATTCTTACCGCCAAGGAAATAAGTTTTATGGACTTGCGCAAAACCGACTTGGTGGTACTTTCCGCTTGCCAGACCGCACTTGGCGAAATCACCGACGAAGGTGTGTTCGGTTTGCAGCGTGGCTTCAAGAAAGCAGGTGTCCGCACTATCATTATGAGCCTTTGGCCTGTTGATGACAATGCAACCTTACTTATGATGACAGAATTTTACTCAAACCTCACCAAAGGAATGTCGAAACGAGAGGCTTTCCTTGCTGCACAAAATAAGGTTAAGACAACGGCAGGCTTCGAAAATCCGAGGTACTGGGCGGCGTTTATAATGCTGGACGGAAACGAAAACTAATTTACGAATTACGATTTTTGATTTACGATTTTTTGAATGGACAATGGGCTAAAAGGCAAACAGGCTAAAAGAAGAAAAGGCTGACAGGCTAAAAGCCGACTTCAAGTCTTTAAGACTTTGAGCCTTCAAGCCCACAAAAACCAGAACGGCGTAGCCCTCAACGAAGTTAAACTTAGAAACGGCGTCAGCCACAGAACGGCGTACTTCGACTGTGCTCAGCACAAGTACCCCTCAACGAAGTTAAACACACAAACTATAATTTTTCCCTTGTCATATAAAATGTTAATTATAATTTCGCGGTGTAAATATCTATCGATATGAAGATTGTAAGAACAGTTGAAGAACTTACCGCTTTGAGGAAAGAAAACTCATTCAATGGCAAGAAATTAGGTTTTGTACCGACAATGGGCGCGCTGCACGAGGGACACGCTTCGCTTGTTCGTCGCAGCGTAGCCGAAAACGACTGCACGATGGTTTCTGTATTCGTTAACCCGCGACAGTTCAACGACCCCAACGACTACAAGAACTATCCGATCACCACCGACGCCGACATCGCTCTGCTCGAAAGTGTAGGATGCAATGTGTTGTACCTACCTTCTGCCGACGACATATACAATGGCTACGACGGTTGCAAAATGGATTTTCACGGACTTGACAAGATGTACGAAGGCGAATTTCGTCCAGGACATTTTCAGGGCGTAGTTGACATTGTTTACAGGCTGTTCGACCTTGTAAAACCTGACTTCGCATACTTCGGCGAAAAGGATTTCCAACAGGTGGCAATAATAAAACTTATGGTTAAACAGAAAAAACTACCATTAACGATAGTTCCCTGCCCCATCGTTCGCGAGGAAAACGGACTCGCAAAAAGTTCTCGCAACAGACTACTCACAGCAGAACAAATAAAAGTTGCCCCAATGATTTATAAGACGATAACGGAAACTTGTGCAATAATTCCAGAAAGCGAAACCATAGAAAACCTAATCGAAACGTTAAGACAAAAGATTGACAGCATCGAATTCATGAGAATGGAATACGCCGCATTCTGCAATGCAGAAACTTTGGAAAGATTAGAAAGATTCGACAAAAAAATTGCGACAAGGCTTTGCATTGCTGTATGGTGTGGCAATATAAGATTAATTGATAATATTAGTTGCACCATTAAATAATTGCTTAAATTTGCACCCGTTTTTTTACGACATCTGAAATGAACATAGAAGTAGTAAAATCGAAGATACACAAGGTCACCGTCACGGAAGCCAACTTGCAGTATGTTGGTAGCATAACCATTGACGAAGACCTTATGGATGCAGCAAATATCATTGAAAACGAAAAGGTTCAAGTTGTAAATGTAAACAACGGCGAACGTCTTGAAACATATGTAATTAAAGGCAAGCGCGGATCTGGGGTAATCTGCCTGAATGGTCCAGCAGCACGCAAGGCTCAGGTTGGCGACATCGTGATAATAATTTCGTACGCCTCAATGGATTTCGAAGAAGCAAAGAAATTCAAGCCCTCATTCGTTTTCCCAGACACAAGGACGAACAAAATCGTGTAATGTCCACCCTAACGACAATAGAATCTAAGATTATTGACATTTCCGAAATAAAAAATCTTGTTTCGAAATGGAAATCTGATGGCAATCGCATAGTTTTCACAAACGGATGCTTCGATGTGCTTCACTACGGACATGTCAGTTACCTTGCCCAAGCAAGCGACCTTGGCGACAAGATGATTATCGGTCTAAATTCAAACGCTTCGGTTCGACGATTAAAAGGCGAAAATCGTCCGATAAACGGTCAGCACGAACGTGCCGTACTACTTGCTGCCCTGCAGTTTGTTGATGCTGTTGTTATTTTCGAGGAAGATACCCCGGAAAACCTTATCAAAACTATAGAACCAAACTTTCTTGTAAAAGGCGGGGACTATACAATTGACACAATTGTTGGGGCTGATTTCGTAATGTCATACGGAGGAAAAGTTATCACCATTCCGCTTGTTGAAAATTTTTCTTCTACATTAATAATAAAAAGATTTTGAATTAAAAAAAACACTATATTTGCAACCGATTTATTTACTAGTAAAATGAAGAATAGAATATTGTATCTTATCCTATTAGTAGTATTTTCGTTAATACTTATGCCAAGTTGCAAAAAAGTTGCCAATGAAATTATCGGCACTTGGGATGTAATGACTTTCGATACTAAGCCAGAAGGCACAATGCAAATAACTTTCGACAGCAATTCTAATGCAATAAGAATTTTAAATCACGGCTCTGGAATGTCTGTTGATAGTTGCACATACGAAATTACAAAAAAGTCTCTGAAAGATCACATAATTTTCAGAGATAGCAAAATGCTTCCTGGTTCCGATAAACTTGATGGCATTTACCGTGTTGACAAAGTGACCACCGACATAATTATAGCTACGAGAGTAGAATTCGAGGATGACCCTACAAGAGGCGGCGCATACTATAGGTTGGAACTAAAGAGAAAGAATTAAGCTAAATTATTCATAACACTTAACATAACGACTGTCTTTGGCAGTCGTTATGTGTTTTAAAACAAAGCATGGCAAAAAACAAAACCATATTCGTATGCCAGAACTGTGGATTCGTTTCTCCAAAATGGATTGGCAAATGCCCAAACTGCAATAGCTGGAATTCCTTTATTGAAGAGATAGAAGAAAAGGAAGACAAATCAACAAAGGCATACACAGAAGCAATTGCAGGAAACCCAGTACCGATTTCAGACATAAAGCAGAAGGAACTGCATAGAATCGATATGCCATACAGCGAATTCAACCGCGTGCTCGGCGGTGGACTTGTCCCCGGCTCGTTAGTTCTGCTTGGTGGTGAACCTGGAATTGGAAAATCAACACTCATACTCCAATCGGCTCTCAACATCGACAAGAAAGTTCTTTACATTTCAGGCGAGGAAAGCGAAACCCAAATAAAACTTCGCGCAGACAGGATTGGCATCAACAATCCGCAATGCCTTATTTATACCGAAATAAACATCGACAAGATTATTGCTACAATAAAAGCCACTGACCCTGAAATCGTTGTCATCGATTCGATACAAACCACAGCATCTACCGACATAACCTCATCGCCCGGAACTGTTTCTCAGATTAGACTTTGCGCGCAGAAACTTCAAGAATACGCAAAACAATCGGGCGTACCTATAATAATAATAGGGCACATAAACAAGGACGGTGACATCGCCGGACCAATGTCATTGGAACATATTGTTGATGTTGTTGTGCAATTCGAAGGCGACAACAACCATTTCTACCGTCTGCTCCGCCCAAAGAAAAATCGTTTCGGCTCAACCTACGAAATTGGCGTATTCGAAATGATGAACTACGGTTTGAAAGAAGTCATAGACCCAGGAAAAATCCTGCTTTCGGGCGACAACAGTAATCTCAGCGGTATAGCATTCGGTACTGTAAACGAAGGTTCGCGCTCGCTGATGATTGAAATACAAGCACTTGTCGGCAATTCTGTATATGGCACTCCGCAACGCTCGTCAACAGGCTTCGACAACCGCCGATTTATGATGCTGCTTGCTGTCATCGAAAAGCGTCTCGGATTGAAACTAAACGCAAAAGATGTCTTCCTGAACATCGCAGGCGGATTAAAGATAAACGACACCGCCGTTGACATTTCGGTAATTGCAGCGGTAATCTCATCATACATCGACAAGGCTATACCAGACAACCTTTGCTTCATCGGCGAAGTAGGACTTTCTGGACAAATAAAGCCTGTTTCGTTTATAGAAAAGCGCGTAGCAGAAGCATCAAGGTTAGGTTTCTCGACAATATTCATTTCTGCATCGCAGAAATCTGAAGTCAAGAACCAGAAAGCAAACATAATACCTGTCGCCGATGTGCGCGACTTTGCCACTAGGCTGTTCAAGGGCGGAAATCAAGACAATGAAGCATGAAAATAATTTCACCAGATGGACATATCGGCACTTTGGAATACCTGAAATCCATTTGGGAATCAAGGCATCTAACAACAGCCCTCGCAAAAGGTGAAATCAAAAACCAGTCGGCACTAAACATTTCGGGTATTTTCCTGAATATCATACAGTCGCTCATCGGCCTTGCTGTTTATTGGATAGTTTTCGGAGTGGCAATAGGCATTGACACAGGAGAAATCCCCTACCCAATATTTGTACTTCCAGGAATCTTTATCTGGCACTACTTTTCGGCTATAACCGGATATTGCAGTAACTGTTTCATCATCAACCAAAACCTTATAAGCAAATTGTATTTCCCTCGTATTTGCGTACCGCTATCGAAAGTTTTGGTCGGAATGGTGGACTTTATTATCGGTTTTGCCCTTTTCATCATACTTTTTATATGCTTTGGACAATCGTTTACAATAAACTGGGCTGTTTTTCCTTTGATTATCATTGCAATAATAATTTTTGTAACAACAATCGGGCTATGGATTAGCTTCATTTCGCTGTTCTCGATGGACACCACACGCATAGCAGCGCAGTTGACCAACTTCCTGATATTCATAACACCAGTATTCTACCCTGGCACAATAATCCCGGAAAATTTCAAGTTTATACTTTACATAAACCCAGTAGCAGGAATCATCGAATACTCGCGCTGGTCGTTGCTTGACACACCGCTCCCCGACTACAAATATTTGATAGGCATTGGCATTTTTTTAGTCCTTGCCATATCTATTTTCTTCATTTTCAAGAAATACGAAAAAAAAATTTCAGACCTGCTATGACACAAGAAACCGCCATATCAATACGAAACCTATCGAAAGAATACTACAGGATTGAGAAATCCGGTCGATTTTCACGCAAACCGACAAAAGGCACTGGCTTCTTGGCTGTCAACAACATTAGCATCAACATAAAAAAAGGCGAAGTCATCTGTATAACAGGTCACAACGGTTCAGGAAAAAGCACACTGCTGAAGATGATTGCAGAAGTTACGCTTCCTACATCAGGCGAAATAGAAATCAACGGCAAAGTAGCATCAATCCTTGAGATAGGCATTGGTTTCCAACCCGAAATTTCTGGTTACGAAAATATTTTCCTGTCTGGCGCAATGTACGGACTTAAAAAATCGGAAATAGAAGCAAAAATCGACCGCATCATTGACATGTTCGGCTTCCCCGAATTCATCAACACTCCTGTAAAATACTACTCATCAGGAATGTACATGCGTCTGGCATTCTCAATTATAGTAAACATTGAAGCCGACATATATCTGTTTGACGAAGTTACAAGCGTTGGCGACACAGAATTCCGCACAAAGGTTATCCACGAAATTTCAAGACTAAAAGATAAAAATGCTACTGTTTTAATAGTCACCCACACACCGACTCTCTTTTCTAAAATTAGCGACAGATTCTTGCTTTTCGACAAGGGCACAATCAGCGTTTCCGAATCTTTAAACAATTTACAAGGAGTTGGAAATATTGACAATAGGTTACACATTAGTGGTGACAAACTTGCGCAAATCAAGGAAATACATACCAAAAATATTGATTTCGACCTTACCAATTTAAAAATTAACACCCCGACATCCGACCTTAACGCCATCTTCGACAATGATATAGAAGTTGTCGCTACGATATGCTACAAGTCGCATGAACCAATATCCATACTATTGACCATCTGCGACATTATGGGAAACATAATAACATCGGCAAGCACAGAGCTAATGACTGGCGACACAGAAAACACAACTATAACATTCGAAATACCCAAAGGTTACCTGCATCCAGCACCACTGAGCCTAGGATTCGAAATATTGGACAGCAACGGCAAATCCGTGGTTTCGTACCCGAATGTTATGAATATGCCTTATATGAAAAATGATTCGCTGTCAGGCTACCTGAACATGCCGATAAAAATAATGAAGGGGACTGCATTGTGAAACACAAACGCACGCTATAAAAACATTCCTCTTTCCCGTCATTCCAGAAGTCTGATTGAACCTGCGATACGGGACGGGGAGCAGTGTGAAATCGACTATCCGGAATCTCCTCCTAATATGAGATTCCGTACAGACAGGCTCACAAGGCTCGTACCTGCGCCAGTTCGCTTTGTCTTACGGAATGACCGCTAGTGATTTAGAACAAATTCCTTACTTCTTTCTTCAGCAATTCCAAAGCCTCCTGCGTCGGCGACTTTTCAATCTCAATCAACTTCTCGAAAACAGCTTGGCTGTAAACCATCGCATTGTCCATCGAATTCAGACCCTGAAGGCACATGTTCAGCATCTGGATTGTTCTTTCCTTTGCATTTTTTGTTGCTTCCCATGCCTCGGACGACACATAAAGTTGCTGAGACAAGTTATGTTCAAATTCAGCCCTTATCGTAATAAGCATCTGCCTGTGCAACTCCTGAACCGTCATATTCGGCGTCTGCAAACGTACAATTACACTGTTCGGAGAAATGCGTTCCAAAAAAAGAATTATCCTTTCGTATGCCTGCAAACGAAGCGGAGTTATCGTCTTCTGGTTTTCAAGAATTATCTGTATCTTTTTGGCTTCCAAGTCTTTTTTCAACATTTGCCTTATTACCAATACTGCAGTGACTGCCACAACAACGGCAGGAATCGTTACTAAGAGAATCTGTGAAATCATTTTCTAAAACATCATTTTTTATGTATGCAATATTAAGAAATTTAATTTAAAAGAGTTATCTTCGCAGACAATTTTTTTTATTCAAACACAATGGAAAGAGTATCAAATAGATTACAAAAAATGGCTGTATCGGCAACGTTGGCAATGACAGCCAAGAGCCGAGAACTTCAGGCACAAGGTATTGATGTTGTTAACCTTAGCATCGGTGAGCCAGACTTCAACACTCCCGAATACATCAAGGAGGCAGCAAAGGAAGCTATAGACCAGAACTTCTCGCACTATCCGCCAGTTCCAGGTTACGAGTCGCTGAGAAAAGCTGTTTGCACAAAATTGAAACGCGAAAACAACCTTGACTACGAACCAGCACAGATAGTTGTCTCAACTGGAGCAAAGCATTCTATTATGAACACTTTGCTTTCGATTGTTGACCCAGGCGAAGAAGTCATAATACCTGCTCCATACTGGGTTAGCTACATAGAAATGGTTCGCTTCTGCGAAGGTGTCCCCGTAGTTGTAAAGTGCAACATCGACTCAGACTTCAAGATGACTGCAGAACAGTTGGAAAAGGCTCTCACTCCAAAGACAAGGGCTATTATCATCTGCTCACCGTCGAACCCGACAGGAAGCCTCTACAGCAAAGCCGAATTGAAGGCAATTGCCGACGTTTTGGCAAAGCATCCGGAAGTTATCGTCATTTCCGATGAAATTTACGAACACATCAACTTCGTTGGTGAACATGAAAGCATAGCACAATTTGACGACATCCGCCGCCGTTGCGTTATCATCAATGGTGTATCAAAGGGCTACGCAATGACTGGCTGGAGAATCGGTTTCATCGCTGCACCACTATGGATTGCTAAGGGAGTTACCAAATTACAGGGACAGTTCACCTCTGGTGCTTGCTCAATTGCACAGAAAGCAGCCGAAGCCGCACTCAACGCAGGCAACAGCGAATGTAAGAAGATGACCAAGATTTTCAAGACTCGTCGCGACCTCGTTCTCGGTCTTTTGAAGGAAATCCCTGGACTAAAACTCAACACTCCACAGGGCGCATTCTACATTTTTGCAGAAGTTTCCGCATTCTTGGGCAAGGAAGCCGACGGTGTGAAAATCAACACATCTGATGACCTTGCAATGTACCTGCTAGAAAAAGGTCATGTTGCAACAGTAGGTGGCATATCATTTGGTTCGCCCGAATGTCTGCGCCTCTCCTACGCGACTAGCGAGGACAGACTTACCGAAGCAGTAAAGCGCATGAAGGAAGCATTGGCTAAGCTGAAATAGCTTTTCTCATATCAACAACAATCCCGCTTATTGTCATTCTGAAATTGTTTCAGAATCTGATAAGCGGGATTTTATTTATACTAAAAAAGGCCTCGGTTTCCCGAAGCCTTTGGGGGGAATTTTTATAAAATTATTTACACTCAAAACCAACTAAGTTTGCGAAATTTCCCTGGTTCAAATCAGAGCATTTCTTTATACTGCTATCCTTGTCCTTATAGTCGTCAAGATTCACTTCCATTTCTTTTGAAAATCCTGCTACTGTTGCTGTGCATTTACAAGTCTTTTTGCACGATGACATAGCAAACAACAAACTAACTGCTGCCAAAATAACTAATACTTTTTTCATTGTCTATAAATTTTTAATTATACATTCAAAATTTCTGACCGCAAAAGAACAAAAAAAAATCACAAACGCCAAATACTTTTTTTACATTATATGGGAACGTCGGGCAAAAAAAATGGTTCCAGAAGTCCGGAACCATTTTCTTTGTTTAAATCAGTATGTTATTCGCACTTCATACCGCTCTTTGTTGTTTCATCGTATCCACCGATTTGCTTTTCCTGGAAATCAGCACAATTCTTATAACCAGTTGTTCCACCAACTTCAATCTCATCAGGAGTCAATGTTGTATCTTCTACGCCAGCTATATAATACTTACATGTGCATTTCTTTGTGCATGACGACATTGCGAACAACAAACCTGCTGCTGCCAATACTACTAATACCTTTTTCATTTTTAATACTTTTTTAAATTAAACTTATATTATCTGGGGGACAAAGTAACAAAAATATATCCGCAATACATGTTAATTTTTTGTTAAATCCGCATGCTTGACAACAATGTAGACTGCTATTCTCCACTTATTCTTACCACTATATCCAAGACTTAATTTCTTATATAGAAATCATTTAGAACAGCATATGACATAATCCCTTATTTTTCCTTCACAACTTTGATAGTCCTGCATGCGCCATCGCAAAAAACTTTCAGGAAATATACGCCATCAGCTTCTTTTTCAAACGCATTGTCCAGGCTAATATGCTTATCGCTAAAATTGTCACCGAAAACCATCCTACCCATCATGTCGTAAATTTCTATTGAGTACTCGCCGTCAATATCATCTACATCAAGCATTAGATTATCGTGGAAAGGATTCGGATATGCCGACATGATTACATTCTCTGCACTCACATCAGCCGAAATATTCTGCGAATACGAAAGATCGTCAATATATATTGTATTGCCAAATCTGTTTTCGCTCTGAATGATAAGTCTGAAATTCTTTCCATTCAACTTTGAGGCAGGAACTACAAAACTATGATCAACCCATTCGCTGTGAGCTGGAATATAATCCTTTGGCTCGTCCTCAATAGAAGTTATAAGTCCACTTCCAGAAAACGAATGACCAATGCGCAAGGTGTCACCGCACGAAGTGGAATAATAGAAATTCAAAGCATCAGTATATGAATCTTCGCTTCTGCCCGCTGCTGCAACCTTAAACGAAACAACCAACGGAAGAGTATCGTTATCAATCACAATGTTAGGCATATACAACTTGTTTTTCTTCATTCCTACCCTCGAATTTCTAATCCTAACCGATTTGCCCGTATAACCCAAATTCACCTGTGTCCAGCTTTCGGTTCTTGGTTCCCACCAATTGTCACCACCTATAGCATTAGGATTGTAATTTTCAACATAGAAGTCGTTTGTACTATTACCAGAAATCAACGGAAATGTAGATGTCTCAAAGTGCTCAGTATATGGAATTCTGTAGCCATCTTCCTTATCATACACGCGCAATGTATTTTCCTTTGTAAGCGTATTGCCATCAACACTGTTCTCAACATATAGTTCTGTTGAGAAGCTACCGCCTGCATTATAAGTAACTGTTGGACTTTCCTCTGTTGACGTTGCCGGTTCCCCACCGACGAAAGACCACAATCTATAGTCAACCGAAGTAGTATTATAAGTATGATCGTTGTATGAAACAGTAGATCCTTTGCATATCATCTGCTTGCTCTGGCTGAAATCGGCAATTGGTGTACACTCTTCATTTACATAGCCATCGTTTGTACCTGTTGCAATTCTGTTTTCTTCTGTCCATAAATTATTCCTATAGGAAGCATCCGAATTAAGCGTCGCTCTCATTACCGCTGCTTGTCCGTTGGTAAACATACGATAGCAATAGCTGTAGTCCATGAAGTTCTGCACATTGTCAAGACTACCGCATGTAACATCATTCAACACGCAGGAAGTATGCCCAATCGTATTCGGTGTATCTTCTATACCATCGTCCATATCACAGTTTTCCGCCAAACCAGGATCATTGGTGCTTCCCCACGGATGCGGAAGATTCAGATAATGCCCAGCTTCATGCGTCAACGCCCTGCTGATATAGTCGTACAACAAAATTATACCGTCCCACTGGTCTGGAGCGGTTCCAGGATAATACGACCAGCCTGCTGTATTGCCAGACATTGACTTTACCGTCCACACATTCAAATACTTGGAATTATCCCAGCTGCCAGCAATTTCCTTGGCATTCTCGCCTCCGTTATTGGTTGCCGACGAATATGTACGCGTAACACCCATAGTACAGTTTCCGTTAGGATCTTTACGGGCAAGGCGGAACTCAATCTTAGTATCAGCAGCTATCGGCTTGAACTCAGCCTTTATCGAAGCCGTATCCGAACGCATTTTACGGTAATCCTTATTCATCTGAGATATAGCCGCCTGAATTGCAGCATATGAAATATTCTCATCACCATACTGATGTACAATGTGGAAAACCACAGGAATAACACAAATGTCCTCGTCCTCGCCTTTCGGATTCTGCCGAATATACTCACGCACGAAATCGTTCAGCTTTGCCCTGTCCAACGCCACCTGCGGATTTCGCCTGACTAAATCCTCATATATCGAATCAGTTCCGCAACGGAACCAGCCTTCATCATTATCCTGCGCCATCGACCTCAGTGGCAACAGAAATATTATACCTATTAATAATATGTTCGCAATCTTCATAAGAAAAATTTTTGCAAAGGAACAAAAAATATTTAAAAATCCAAGAAATCAAAGATTCAATAATTTGAAGGTTTGAAGATTTCTGGCTTCTATGTTTCTGGGGATGCTAGCTTATGGTCTGGCAGTTTGCCGTTGCCACCCATGCCTTAAGGCCGTTAATGTCCTTAAAGGATTAACGATAGGGGGGCAAAACAGAATTGTCTGCCAGCGAAAAACTGCCACAGGAACTAGAACGGCGTAGCCCTCAACGAAGTTAAACGCCGTAGGCATAGAAACGGCGTATCCATAAAACTTAGAAACAGGCGAAGCCCTTAAACGGCGAAGCCATAGAAACCAGAAACTTTTATTATCTTTGCACTCCAATTTTAGCAAGGAAATGGATTTTGACCTAATATCAGAATACAAACCCACTGGCGACCAACCACAAGCAATTCAAGAACTTACAAACGGACTGCTTAATGGGCAAAAGCACCAGACTCTGCTTGGAGTTACAGGCAGTGGAAAAACTTTTACCATAGCAAATGTCATAAAGAATGTCGGGTGTCCTGTGCTTGTGCTTAGCCACAACAAGACATTGGCGGCACAACTATACTCTGAATTCAAGTCTTTCTTCCCCAAAAACGCAGTCGAATACTTCGTCTCGTACTACGACTATTACCAACCCGAAGCATACCTGCCGACAACCGATACCTATATAGAGAAAGACCTCTCCATAAACGATGAGATTGAAAAACTCCGACTAAGCGCAACAAGCGCGCTGCTATCGGGACGAAACGATGTAATTGTAGTCTGCTCTGTGTCGTGCATATACGGAATTGGAAATCCCGAAGACTTTCACGCCAATACCATAAAAGTTTCGTGCGGAGACAACATCGGTCGCGACAACCTGCTTCGCAAACTCGTCGATGGACTGTACTTCCGTAGCGACATAGACTTCAAGCGCGGAACATTCAGGGTAAAGGGCGACACCGTTGACATTTTCCTCGCACATCACGATGTAGGACTGAGAATTTCATTCTGGGATGACGAAGTGGAGGACATATACTCGTTTGAACCGTACACGGGTGAAAAGTTGGAAGTCATGGAAACCGCAAACATTTATCCTGCCAACATCTTTGTGACTACCAAAGAAAAAACAGCTTCTGCCATCAGACAGATACAGGATGATCTCGTGCTTCAGGCTGAATATTTCCGCAAGGAAGGCAAAAATCTCGAGGCCAAACGACTTGAAGAACGAGTCACCTACGACATTGAAATGATAAAGGAACTCGGCTACTGTAGTGGAATAGAGAACTATTCGCGCTACTTCGACGGTCGTAAGCCAGGCGGACGACCATTCTGCCTGATTGACTACTTCCCAAAGGACTTCATAACCGTGATTGACGAAAGCCATGTCACAATTCCGCAGATTGGCGGTATGATTGGCGGAGACAGGTCGCGCAAGGAAAACCTTGTCAATTATGGATTTAGGCTTCCTGCCGCAATTGACAACCGCCCGCTGACACTGCCTGAATTCGAATCGATGATTGACCGCGTAATATATGTAAGCGCAACTCCAGCCGACTACGAACTCAATAAAAGCGAGGGTATTATTGTCGAGCAAATCATCAGACCGACAGGACTTCTTGACCCTGTTATCGAAGTCAGACCTACAGAAAACCAGATTGACGACCTGATGGAAGAAATAAGAGTCCGTGCGGAAAGGGATGAAAGGATTCTCGTAACTACACTCACCAAACGCATGGCGGAAGAACTTACCAAATATTTCCACAAGTACGGAATCCGCTGTGAATACATACACTCTGACGTAGAAACATTGGAACGTGTGCGCATACTTGCAGACCTACGCAACGGACTTTTTGATGTGCTTATTGGCGTAAACCTTCTCCGCGAAGGTCTTGACCTGCCAGAAGTATCGCTAGTAGCAATCATTGATGCCGACAAGGAAGGTTTTCTCCGTTCGGAACGCTCGCTGACACAGACAGCAGGTCGTGCCGCACGAAACATAAACGGCAAGGTTATCATGTATGCAGACAAGATTACCGGATCGATGCAACGCACAATTGACCAGACCAACTATCGCCGAGAAAAACAGATGAAGTACAATGCGGAACATAACATCACACCAAGACAGATTGTAAAATCAAGCGACACAAATGCACTGAACGCATCATTATCAAACTACGAAATTCCAGAAGAAAGCAATTATATGATTGCCGCCGACCCTGTCGTACCATACATGAACGATACTGCCCTACAAAAAGCCATTAAAAATTCCGAACGGCTAATGGAAGCTGCATCGGCACGACTTGATTTTCTCGAAGCAGCAAAGTATAGGGACGAAATGTTCGCCTACAAGAAAGAATTGGAAAGGAGAAAGGCAAGCAAACAAGCAACAATCTAATAATAAGCAGCTTACCTAAAATACTAGTCATGCAAACAATACTTGTTAATAAAACAGGGAGAAAAAAAGTAAAAAAAGTATAATCAAAAATTGTAGTTAAAAAAAATTTAATACCTTTGCATTTATTATTAATGACACAAAATAGATTTTGTATGAAAAGATTTAGTTTAGTGATAGTCATTTTGTTAGCAGTGCAATTTGTATTCGCGCAAAACGCTCCTACTACAGTATCAAACAAGGAAGCAATGACATACGGATTGAACTACATGAAGTCACAGTACCCGACAAGGGCAAATCTAGCCATCAGTTCTTACGAACTTTTAAAGTCGGAAAAGACAGGAAAAGACTGCTACCATGTATTCAACTTTGAGAACGGAGGTTTCGTTATCGTATGTGCAGACCTAAGAGGAACGCCAATCCTCGGATATTCGGATGAAGGTAGTTTCGATTTTGAAAATGGTGCTCCAGCAACACGTGAATGGATACAACATTATATGCAACAACTAGATGTAATTGAGGCAAAAAACATTGCAGTATCAGAAAAAAACATTGCCGCTTGGAATCCAACAACCAAACGTTCGAATACTCGCGGTGTTAGTGCCATGCTACAAACCAAGTGGAACCAGACCTATCCGTTCAATATGCTGTGCCCAGAACATTCGCAGGGCGACCACGGACACACATACACCGGCTGCGTTGCTACAGCAATGGCTCAGGTTATGAAATACTGGAACTATCCGCAACATGGCATAGGAGAAGTTTCTTATTTCTGGGGAGCATGGGACACCATCAACCTTGCAGAAGCAACCTACGACTGGAACAACATGCCAAACTCATATAGCGCATTCGGCACCAACGCATGGAGCGATGAACAAAAGCAGGCTGTTGCTACCTTGATGCTACATTGTGGAGTTTCAATCAGCATGGATTACGGATACGAAGGCTCTGGAACACAGACATTTTATGTAGCAGATGCTTTGAGATATAACTTCGGTTACAGAAACGGTGTAAACTATAAGTACAGAGACAACGGTGCTACTGATGACAGTTTCGAGCACTACTATGAAAATGACACTATTTGGAGCAGAATGTTGATTGAAGACCTTGATATGCACAGACCTCTTATTTATAGCGGTCATCCATCTTCGGGTGCTGGTCACGCTTGGGTATGCGACGGTTACAGGACAAACAATGAAGGTACGACTGAATTCCATATGAACTGGGGCTGGGGTGGTTCCAATGATGGATACTACACAATAGACAACCTCAACACTCATGCAGGTCCTGGTGACGATGGCAGCAACAATTTCATTTATGGACAATGTGTAATTTTTAACATCGCAGTTCCTGATTTGGATGCTGCTCCGTTCTGCATGAACGACCAAACCAATGTTTATGAAGAAGAACACTGGGACATTAACGACGGCAGCTACTCAAACTACTACAAGAAGAACACAAACTGTGATTGGGTAATCAAGATAAATGACTACCAACACGACACGGTAATGTTGCATTTCAACTACTTTGAACTTGAATCTGGTGATGAAGTTAAAATATATGCCGGCGAAAATTCCAACGGACAGCTGCTCGGCACATACTATGACGGTAACGAACCTGTAGATACAATTAAGCATGTAGGAACTCCTTTGTACATAGTATTCACCACCGACGGAGAAAATCAGGCAAGAGGTTGGGAATTGCACTACGAAGCATTGAGATACCCGTACACAATAACAACATCTGTTGTTGGCAACGGAGGAACAGTTAGTCCTGAAGGTGTAATTCCTGTAATGAAAAACTCAAACAAATCCATTACTATGATTCCTAACTCAGGATATTCAGTTAGCGAATTCACAATTGACGGAACAATCACTCTCAAGGGTGCTGGTATGGGCGAAGAAATCGGCTACACTTTCACAAACATAAAGAAGAACCACACCATTGAAGTTAAATTCGGTCCAGTTTCGGTTGACAGCGAAACAGCAGACGGAATTTCAATATTCCCGAATCCGAATAATGGTAAGTTCAGCTTGAACCTCGGTGAAAACAACACACAGTCTTACATACTTTACGATATGAGCGGACGTGTTGTTGAGGAAAAAGACATCAACGGTTTGTCATCTGTAGATTTCGACATGAATATTTCTGCTGGCACATATTTCATCAAGATTATTGCCGGAGACAAAGTATCAGTTGAAAAGATAATTGTTGAATAGTAATTCATATTTGAAAAAAATAGGCTGACTCCGGTCAGCCTATTTTTTTGACTTATGCACAGCAAACTATTGGTAAATAGTCAAATATTTTGGCATTTTTCCATTCATAAAAACTATCTTTGCGAAAAAAGGAAAACTAATTTTCAAATGAATATTGCAGCAATAATACCGGCAAGGTACGCATCAACAAGATTCCCTGGAAAACCGCTAATAAACATTAACGGCAAGTCAATGGTTCACAACGTTTACATTCAAGCATCAAAAGTATTTGATACCGTATATGTAGCAACAGACGATGAACGCATAGCCAAAGAAATTGAAAGTTTCGGAGGAAAATACGTAATGACATCAAAGAAACATAAGAGCGGAACCGACCGTTGCGCCGAAGCAATAATCAAGATTGAAGAAGCTGAAGGAAAGGAATTTGAGGTAGTTGTAAACATTCAGGGCGACGAGCCATTCATCAAAACGGAACAACTTGAAGAAGTGAAAAAGTGCTTCAAGAAAAAACGTACTGAAATTGCAACTCTGGTAAAACCAATCAACAACAAGGAGGACATTTTCAATCCTAACAAACCGAAAGTCGTCATAAACACCTCAAACGAAGCCATATATTTCAGCCGCTCACCTATACCATATCTGCGCGGCCATAAGGAAACTTCATGGATTACCAAGCATCTGTTTTACAAACATATAGGACTATACGGCTACAAGAAAGATGTGCTTCTAAAAATCACAAAGTTGGCACAAACACCTCTCGAAATAGCAGAAAGCCTCGAACAGCTCAGGTGGATTGAAAACGGCTACAAGATTAAGGTAGCCTTTACGGAACATGAAAGCGTAAGTATTGACACACCCAAAGATTTGGAACGAATTAAGGAAGTAGGACTACTGTAGGAATGAAAATCGCAGTCAACACCCGCCTGCTAATCAAAGGCAAACTCGAAGGCATCGGCTGGTTTACATACGAAACACTGAAACGCATAACGGAACAACACCCCGAACATGAGTTTTTTTTCATCTTCGACAGGGAATACGACAAGGAGTTTGTTTTTTCAAACAATGTCACACCAATAGTCCTTCCCCCCCCTACTAGACATCCGTTTCTCTGGATTCTATGGTTTGAATACAGGATTCCTAAGCTACTAAAAAAAATTGGTGCGGATATTTTTGTCTCAACCGACGGATATATTTCATTGCGAACAAATATTCCTCAAGTAGATGTCATTCACGACATAAATTTTGTTCATAATCCCAAGCAACTGCCATGGCTTACAAGTTGGTATTACAACAAGTATTTCATAAAGTTTGCAAAAAAGACGACACACATCGGTACGGTATCCGAATTTTCAAAAAATGACATTTACAACACTTA
Organism: Bacteroidales bacterium; assembly: GCA_017551515.1. Classification (GTDB taxonomy): domain Bacteria; phylum Bacteroidota; class Bacteroidia; order Bacteroidales; family ML635J-15; genus Bact-19. The sequence continues at coordinate 102,166 of JAFZLK010000106.1, forward strand.
CGGTATTGACAAAGAAAAAATTACCGTCTGCTACAACGGCTCAAACGAAAAATACAAACCGATTAGCGAAAGTGAGAAACAGGAGATTCGCGAGAAATACAGCAATGGAAAGAAATATTTCGTCTTTGTCGGGGCATTAAGTCCACGCAAAAATGTTGACGGACTGTTGCGCTCATTCGAAATCTTCAAGGAGAAGTGCGACTGCGATATTAACCTTGTAATTGTCGGTGGGGAGCTGCACAAAACCGATGCAATAGAAAAAGTGTATTCCAAAATGAAACACAAGAATAGTGTTATTTTCACAGGAAGACTTGAAAACGATAAGCTATGCAAGGTTATGGCAGCATCAGAATGCTTGACATACATTCCTCATTTCGAAGGCTTTGGCATTCCTTTATTGGAAGCCATGTATGCCGAAACAGCAATAATCTGTGGAAACTCCACATCGCTGCCCGAAGTAGTTGGAGATGCCGCGCTGATATGTTCTAGCACTGATTATGAAAAAGTTGCAGAAAATATGCTCCGCATTTGCTCCGATGAAGAATTAAGAAAAACGTTGATAGAAAAAGGTAGATTGCAACGCAAAAAATTTTCGTGGCAGCAAACAGCAGAACGGCTTTGGATTTGCATTGAAAAGGCTATAAAAATTTGATTATGCTAAAACCATTTTTCAAGGAAAATACAATTGAAGCAGGTTGCGACGAAGCAGGACGCGGATGTCTTGCCGGTCCAGTATATGCAGCATCGGTTATCCTTCCCCCCGACTACAAGAACGATATGCTCAATGATTCCAAGCAACTTTCTGAAAAGAAACGCGATGAACTTAGAGTAGAAATAGAACGTGATGCAATAGCATTCTGCGTTGCCTCAATGGACAACAACGAAATAGATCAGATAAATATCTTAAAGGCATCAATACTATCAATGCACAAAGCCGTTTCAGGATTAAAAATCACGCCACAACAACTTCTTATTGACGGCAATAAGTTCATTCCTTACAAAGACATACCGCACAAGTGCATAATAAAAGGCGATGCAACTTATATGTCAATCGCAGCTGCATCAATACTGGCAAAAACCTACAGGGATGAATTCATGTACCGCATTGCCAAAGAATTTCCCGAATATCACTGGGAACAAAACAAAGGATACCCGACAAAATCACACCGAAAAGCAATAGAAGAACATGGAGTAACTAAATATCACCGACTTACGTACAGACTTACTGATACACAATTAAGCTTGTTCAAATAGCAACAAAAGAAAATAAAAATTAAATTTGCAAAAAATATCACTATATGAAAAAGTTAGCAGTTATACTCATTCTTATTGCCTATAGTACAATGGCAATGGCTCAAGCACAAGCTCACAGCCCCAATGACCCTAATTTCTCGAAGAACAATAAAAGCGGACAAAACCTAAAATACACAATCACATCAAACAAAGAACCATACACAGTGATTATTAATGGGATAAACGGAGATACAGAGAAACTGAAAAAGCTTGAAATCCCGTCAACTGTAAATTATAGGAATACCGATTTTGCCGTAACAGCAATCAACAAAGCTGCATTTTCTGGCATTAGCTCACTTACTTCGATAACAATACCTCCAACCGTAAAAGAAATTAAAACAGAGGCTTTCAATGGCTGTTCTGCATTAAAAACCATAAAGATAGGAGGAGTAATAGAAAAATGTGAAGAAAAAGTATTCACTGGCACAGCTATTGCCAAACCAATATACACAGGCAACACCCTCGTATATTATCCTGCCAATCAAAAGGAATACTTGATTAACGAAGGGACAGAAACCATACTTGAATATGCATTCAGCGACTGCAATGACATGACATCAATTGTGATTCCGGCATCGGTAAAGAATATTTACGCCAACTCGTTTGCCAACTGCGACAGACTCGAAAGCATAGTCGTTGCTGACGGAAATAAAACATTCGATAGCAGGAATAACTGCAATGCAATAATACTCACATCAGAAAATAAAATTATCAAAGGCTTTAAAAATACAACAATTCCTAACGGAATCAAAAGCATAGCAAGAATTGCATTTGCAAACACTGGCATTAGTAAAATTGATATTCCTAATTCGGTAACAACAATCGAAGATTCTGCATTCTACAACTGCGAACTTACGTCCATAACAATACCTGAATCTGTAAAAAAAATTGGTGCAAATGCTTTTATTAAGAACAAAAAGCTGACTGTTGTAAACTTTGGCGCAATCGAATGCGAGGCTATGAATAAAGACTTCCCTGCATTTGAACAATGCCAGTCGTTTTCTTCAGTAAACTTTGGTGACAAGGTTAAGGTTGTGCCGGCATTCTCGTTCAAAGATTGCCCAGAACTTAGATATGTAACATTATCAAATTCAGTTATTGAAATTGGCAAGAAAGCTTTCTCCGAATGTAAAATGCTTTCATATCTTGAACTTTCAAACTCTGTAGAAATAATTGGCGATTCTTGTTTCTATGAATCTGGCATTTCTGAACCTGTACATTCAGAAATACTATTTGCATATTTCCCTCCAAATTATGACACAGAATATTCGATTCCCCAAGGCATTAAAACTATCGCAAAAAATTCATTTCATTACGCCGGCAATCTAAAAACTCTGACAATACCTAATAGTGTAACTAAAATAGAAGAGAACGCGTTCTGCGACTGTCTAGTAGAAACAATTATAATGCCCGATTCATTAGAAACGATTGAAACTGGAGCTTTTTTATACTGCACGAATCTAAAATCAATAAAACTTCCTAACACACTAAAAACAATTAACAATAAAGTTTTTATGGGATGCTTTAAAATAGAAGACATTACGATTCCCAATTCTGTCACAGAAATAAAAGACTTGACTTTTTATGATTCTGGACTTAAAACAATAACTCTACCAATATCAATAAACAAAATCTCAGGTTCAGCCTTTAATCAATGTCTTGATCTAAAGAACATTTACATACCCAAAGGATCCATGTCACAATTTAAAAATATACTTGATCCAAAATTCCATAGCAAACTAAAGGAAAAGTAAGCGACATAACTCCTAAATTTTTGTTTGTTTGTTGATTCGATAATTCAAAATAGTTTCTAATGTTTTCAACATAATAAAATGGAAGTTTCACGACTTCCATTTTTTATTTACATAAGCAAAAAGGGTTATGTATGCAATTTTTTTCTTATTTTTGCCTTTTTAAATGATTGCTGTAAATAATTAACAATGAAAAGATTGCTAACGTTGATACTTTGTGCATTTGCTGTAA
>JAFZLK010000013.1 GCA_017551515.1 Bacteroidales bacterium
ATTTTCGCTATACGATCCTCTCCATAGCCTTCTTCATAATGAAGGCGAATCACTTCTTTGAAATACTTCAATTGTTTTTCTGTGTGTAACTGATACATTGTTAACTCTTTTTTGAGTCAACTTTTTTCAGGAAAAGACAATAAGGGATTAACGGATTAACGAATGGGGTGAAGAAAAAAGGACGGCATTGTGACCGTCCTTAAATTGCATCTAAACAACCTATGAGCGAAATTGATGTAAATGTTCCAATTTGTTTTATTATTTTTTTTGCCAAATTAAATAATTATACAAAGTTATTTGTCACTATCATTCATCATTTCTCAATGAGAGTTTTTGCAAACGCGTACCCCTGTTTTGTTATCTTATAAATTTTTTGATCATATTTATCATAAGAACTAATCTTTATGTATCCATTATCCAACAATCTTTGCATAAAATCTTCAAATTCAGCCATAGCCTTTCCTCGAGAGAATGTATATCCATTTTGATATCCGAAATGAACCACAAGCCCTTCCCGCATCATTTGTGTAACATATGTATCATCAACTTCATTGTTAGCCCACTTAGAGAAAATTTGCAATTCATCTTGGCTAAATGTATTTATGCTTTCTTCTGCAATATCTTTAGTGCTATATTCAAATGACAAAACCTTATCAAAAAAGGATTTGCGTTTCCGTTCCCATGTGATACTATCAATATCTTTTAATTCAAATACTTTTATCAATTTTTCTTTTAACTGAGTAAGACGATCTTTAGCATCTTCTGCGTTAACCTTAATAGAAATATTATCATTTTTAACTACTCCTTTCATGTCGCTAAATTCCATGTCAGTAGTTAGAAATGAGCAGAAATCTGTCTTTAAGAACCATGCTACTCCCATCTCGTTGAGTGATATAGGGCTTTTATAGTAACGAGGACTATGAATGAATATAACAAAAAGTTTATGTTTAGAAAATAAGTCACGAAGGGTTTCATATATATCACTGCTCAACCTTATACCATATTCGCAAACACTACTACAAAATAGATTTGTATTATTTAATCCTAAGCTCTCTAATAATTCAACCAAAGCTTCTGCAAAGTTTTTGTCATCAGTAGAGTGACTAATAAATACCATAGGCGACATATTTGTTACGCCATTTAATTGTTCTTTCGTTTGTTGTTCCATATTATTTACTTTTATTAATGAATCTAAATATGCTATACATAGTTTTATCTCATCCTTAATGTCCTTACGGAAATCAATATATTGATTTTTGAATCTAGTGTACTTCTGAAAATCTAACGACTGGCGCGATTCGTACCCATACAAAGCATTCAAATATGACGATGTTTCCATTTTCCAAGCATTTGTATCATCAGCTAATGGTTGTGTATACTCTTCATTGTACATAACCTTATCAGTTGAAATATTACTTGGTTCTGCATCGGGTATGGCGTCAGCTCTTTCTATCAGTTTTTTTGCTGATTCAATTTGTTCGGTTAACACATTAAATTTATTTAACATTTTTTACTATTCTAAATTGTTATACTTTATATCCGTCTAATATTTTCGTATCTTTATTCCTTAACCAATTTCAAATCTTCCACTTCGCCAGTTATTCTTGATACCTTTACGATGTACTCGCCGGGGCGGAGGGGGCTGAGGTCGAGTTGCATAGAGGTGGTTTGGAGAAGTATGCGACCTGTAAGGTCGATTACAGTGGCACTGAGGAAGCCATCACCGAAGATGGTAACCATATCGCTTGCAGGGTTCGGATAGAGCGACATTGCCGTGGTAACTGGCTCGGTGATGCCGTCGCAGACCTGCGCGGTGATGCTGATGGTCTTGATGGCGGAACACTCGCCACGGGTAACGGTAAGCGAGACGCTTTGCGTACAGGCATTGTCGAACTGAAGCATTTCTGTGCAACCTGTACCGCCTGTGCTCCATAGGTAGGAATCGAAATCGCCACAGGCATCCAGATAGAACTGCTGGGCGGTGCAAACGGTAGTATCGCTAAGCCCGATATTGAGCGGTGGAAGCACGGTGGCGTGAACAAGCACAATGCTATCAATCTCCTGCCCACCTTCGGGGTATACAAATGTATAATCGCCCGAGGCGGTAAGGGCTACGCCCTGCACGACCTCGCCATAGCAATAGGTGGCGGTATCGTAAATGTAGGTTGGGCAAGGCAGACCGAACTTGGCAATGAACATATCGCTTTCGCTATTTGCATATAGTGTATCATTTCCGAATGCAATAATGTTGTCGAATCTTCCTGTTGTGTATATTTCACCCAAGGAATTTATGCGCATACCGTAGGGAATAGGTTCTTGTGCCAAGCAATATATCTGCATTGCATTTGTCATATTTCCTTGCCTATTCCATTCGCAGATGGAGAATCCCGAGTATGCCGCACCTGCACTTTGATATGTATTTTCACCGCATATAAGTCCGAAGGGAGACCAACCTACGCTGGCATACAATTTATCATTATATGTTGCAAGGTCTCCAATTGTACATCCTAATGACATTGGACAATTATACCATTTGTAATTGCCTGCAGTATCGTAACAGACGATAATATTTGTCAAATTATTATAATTGGCATATTCACCATCGTAATTGTTAATAACAGTATCATTATCTCCCAAAATTGTGTATAATCCAGGATAAAGAGAATTATTCTGAGACATAGCGATTCCCGAAACATATATATTACCAGACGCTTCATCAAGATGCATTGATTGGAAATCAGTATGTGCAGTTTGATTTCCATAGTTTCTTGACTGGCTTATCCATAATATTTCACATTCGTTATTCATTTTCATTACAAATCCGTGCCGTTCTTTATTATATAAATATATATGCTTGTTGCTGTTAAGTTCTACATCGTAGGGATATGAAGGATTGCTTGCTGTGTCGTGTATTTGAATATACCCAGAAAGATATATGTTATCTTCGGAATCACATTCCATATCGTACAAATGCATTTCAATAGACCAATATGTAGCGTGAACACATTCTGTAATAGGTATTATGTGCAGAAAATTAAAATCCGAATCAAATTTTAGAATGTAATACCCAGATTTTGTGTTGAATGTCATTGAGTCCGTAATAGGAACATTGTTATGTTTAAGCATAAAATTTTCGGTTCCTTCGGTTCCGCTATATCCGTGCATCATTGGCAAGTAATAGTTTCCATTGTTGTCAATTGCAAATGGTAATTGTCTATTATGAGAATCGTACCATAAATCCCAACGAAAGTGATGGTTTAATTGCAATAGGTTATAGTCGATTATATTACCGTCAAGGTCAAGTTCCATTATGTATGTGTAGTCTGAATATGGAATCCACGGAAAAGTAAGACTGTCGGGATAATATGTATAGTAGTAATCGAGATTGGTTCCATAAACAGTAGTGTCAAGAAAATCAATTCTATAATAGTTGCTTATGTGTACTGTTCCTTGTAGGTACAGATGATTATTCTTAAGTATCATACATTGAGCACGACTGTTTTTCTGTCCGACGCGCGCAATTGTCTTGTGCCATACGACATTACCTCCACAATCGAATTTGGCAACAAATGCACCGCAATTATTGTCAGTAAAAGAAGGTAGATTCTCCCCATTTATTTGAGTTCCACTGCCATAGGTGCCAAATAAGTATGAATTTCCTTGATTGTCTAAAACAAGGTTATGTGGTTGGTTATTGTAATAATCATTCGTTCCGCTGGCATTAGGATAGTTGCCACCACCGAAACTATGTGCCCACTGCCAATCCTGAGCGGAAGCGAAGGAGATGGAAAGGATTGATAAAAAGATGTATAAGATTATTTTTTTCATGATAATAATGATTTGATGATTTGATAATTCGATAATTTGAAAATTTGATAATTTGAAGATTAAAAGTTTATTGTTTGAAGTTGTTTGAGATGGTTTGAAATTGTTTGAAGATTTGAGGATTTGACATTTTGATACAATGACACTTCGACAGGCTTGGATGCTTCGACATTCGATGCTTTGATGCTTCGACAAGCTCAGCACAAGCAGGCTTGCTTCTCCCTTCGACAAGCTCAGGGTGCGGTTCTGTACAAGCAGGAAACGAAGCTCGGAGAGCGGAGAAATCCGCCCCCACAAGTTTCGTAGAAAGTTGTTTGTGTTTGTATGTCATCGTTTTATAAGTTTTAGGTATTGGATGTCGCCGTCGAGGCTGACTACCTTAACAATGTATTCGCCATTGCGGAGCGTTCCAATATCGAATGTGGTGTCGTAAACTTCCATCATAACCCTGCCACCCATATCAATAACAGTGGCACGGCTGAAATTGTCGCCTGATATACTGGCTGTAGATGTTGCCGGATTGGGGTACAGGCAGAAGTCGGTAGCAAATGGTTCGTCCATATCAGGCAATGCCCCAGAATCTGACTCGCCATCATTTCCTGTGGCAACAGACTTGCTGCCGACAATGGAGAGCATTGACGCAGGTATGCAGAATGTTGTCTTGCATATATCACCGTTATTGCAAGCATACATAGTGAAGCATATATTTTTGCTACTATCAATAAGCGGTTGAAGTTCGAGAGGAGTTATAGAGAATATTCCGCTAAGTGCCCCTGTAGATGAATTGTAGTTTACATCGACAATGGTCACATCATCGCTGTATAGCCTTACATTGGTAAGTCCGTACTGGGTATAGAACAAATACTGATAATATGACATTCCTGCGGAAGAAATTCCTGTCATATAATTTACACTATTGACATTAACGCTACAACTGTTGGTTATGCATGACTGCAACACAGAAGAAATGTCGAGCCAATAATGCGATATGCAATCCCTTCCAGTTCCGTCATAAAACATAAATTCCATATATACCAGTTGATAAAACTCAGACAAGTCCATTTCGAAAAGGACATTGGAATATGTTCCCGATGCTATGTTTATGGGTAGGTATGGCGTGTATAAATTGCCTATACTTGGAGAATTTATACCATAGAGGGTGGCAGTGCCAGAACCCTGATTATATATGCGCAGGTAGAACTGCACTCTCAACTGGCAGTCTTTAACAACGCACCATATACCGTCCTCAAAACTGATTTCAATTTTGCAAGTGTCGCATATTTTTTTCTCGCTTACGACAAGGTTGCCCGAGGTTGTAGAACAGTACCCGCCCCCATAACCTACATCAAGAAAATATGTTCCAAATGTCGGAACAATTAGGTTGTGAATTTCTCCGGAACCCCCATCAATTGCATTATTGTTCAGATGCCACTTCCAGAAGTCGAAATATCCCCACGGACCAAGTACATATCTTGGCATATCGGGCTTGCAGAACTCGAAGCAACCAGACATCAGTTCGTTGAAATCTGGTGGCTTAGGAACAACTATTCGAGCATTGCCAGAACGACAACCTGTAGTCGGGTCGGTGTAGTATGCAGTATGGACACCTGCATTGTAAGTTTCGGTAGAAGTGCCATAATCACCTGTACTCCAGTTCAAGTTTTGGCTTGCTGTACTAATTAGGTTAACTGGTGGAATGTGGAGGCAACTATTTGCGCCAAAACCTATGTTTGGTGTAGCAGGTGCCGAATGCACGGTAATTGCCTTTGTATCTGTACTGCTACAGCCGTCCTTGGTAACAGTGAGAGTTAATGTATAGTTGCCGGGCAAGAGACTATTTGCAGCAATGTCGTAGTTCAGATTTGCCGTAGTGATTGGAGAAGAACCCAAACCAGTCCACTGATATGTATTGTCGCCCGATTCGCCAACAAGTTTTATGACACCATCGGGGCAGAAATCAGAATCACCAAAAATATCAGCAACAGGAAGCGACTTGAAGCAGATGTTTTCCCAGTCGCTTTGTACAACACAGCCATTGTCATCTGTTATTCGAACATAATATGAGCCAGTTTCGTAGAAATTATTATGGTCAACTATTGTTGTTTGGTTGGTTTCATACCAGTGATAAACGGGATTTGTTATTGGGTATGGTATTATTGTATAATATATTTGTCTAGGGTTTCCATAACATACTACAGTCGGGTCAGCGGAAATGCTACCTGTTAAAGTATTTGGATTTATCATCAATGTTGTTGAAGCATTAGAATCACATCCAAGATTGTCCCATGTAAAAAGAGTTACAGCAATAGGAGTTTGGCTTCCCGAATTGTTTACAAAACTCTGTTCTGGACTTTGTGAGTGATTTTCAATTGCACCAAAAGGTGGAGTCGTTCTGACAAATTGCCAACGCCACGATACCGCATTTGTGGAATTGTCTGTAAATTGTATTTCAGTTTCGCTGCAATATGGGCCAGCCGATACTGTAAATGCTGTTGTGCCTCTGGTATATGACACTGTTTTTGTTGCCGAACAGGATTCGGTAACACCATTGTAGGTGTAGTTTACGGTAAGTGTAACGGTATGAGTACCCGAGGTTACAGTATGAGCATAAGGATTGCTTACAAGAATGCCATCGACATACCAAGTTTCCGAGTTAATTGTAGTTCCCGACATAAAGTCGCTGGTGTTCTGTAATATCAGGTTAACATCGGTTCCGGATGCGCATCCATATCTGACATTCATCCTTGCTATGAGCGGTATGTAGAACTCCCAGTCACTAAAGTATTCACAACCGCCATCGGTACGCACTGCATATACCCTATAGTAACCGGCATCGGTAAATGTAGCATTGCAAGTATTGTTGTATGTGCCCGAAGTGGTAAACTGCGGAGAAGAGGCATTCTGCCAAAACAACCAAGTTATATTGCCGATAGCATTAGGCCGAACGAATGTACGGCTTGAGCAACTGCCCGATATATAGATTGTATCTTCCTTGAATGCGCAATCGGTAGGTTGAGGACGCGAAACAGCCTTTGCATTGGTACAGCCAGTTGTGTTGTCGGTAACCGTACATGAATAGGAGAAATATGCACCTACATGCTGGAACTGCTGAGTTGTGTGTCCGTCGCTCCAACTGTATGTGTATCCTACGGCATAGGGTTCAAGCAATGTGGCGTTAAGTTCGTACAATGCATCGGGTGTGATTTCGTGATAACTTAACGAAAACTGTGGTGCTGCAGTAACATCAAGCCTTTCTACCGTTACATAAGTCTGCGGGCAGTCAAGTGGCGTGAAACTTAACGAAATAGGGATAGTTCCCGAGTTGTTGAAAGTGTAGTTCCAAGTTGCACCCGAAGGCAAGCCCGTGTAGGTATATGTATTGCCCTCTATTTCAAGCGTCCAGACGCCCTGTATCTGCTCCGTATTGCCCGAACTTATTGCAACTGTTGAATACTGGCAGACATTTTTGGGCAAAGTGATTATTGGAATAAGATAGGGTTTGATGGTTACTGGTATTGTGTCGTATATGTCTGTATCGCAGTAGTTGCGTCTGAGTTGCATGTAGAAAACGCCTGATTGTCCGTTTGTTTGCACAGTGACCGAACTAGCATACCTGTCGCTCACAATGCTTGCCATACCGAGTGTTATTACTTTCCATTCGAGGAGAACTCCACTCTCGGGAGTGACAGACATAATAAACTGGTCGTTTGCGCATACTTCGTATGTAGACCAATTTATAGTCTGAGGAACAAATTGTGTGAGTTGGTACTGATATGCCTGAGACACACATCCAGTGCTCCTGTTGACTTGCTGAAGATTAATTGTGCATGGCAGACTCTGGATGCTGACATTGTAGTCGTTTCCATCGAACTGCGAGGGATTACCGCAAGTTGCGCTCCAGTGCAGATAGTATTCGGGGGAAGATGGCGTTGCGCTGTACAGATAACCATCATTCAGACATACGCGGTTAGTCCAATCCGTAACATCGGGTTGCGGAGCCGGTGGTAATCCGTTTATGTTTATGGAGAAGTATGCAGTGTTGCAGAAGTTTGGATTCGAGGCTTCAACCGTGTATCCGCCAGCAACATTGAATGTATAATTAATGTTGTTGGCAGTCTGTGTGTAAATAGCGGCGCCGTTGTAGTAAATTGTCCAGTCGAAAACTTCTGGTGCGGAGTACCCAGTGGAAAAATTAACAGTTTCTCCGACACAGGCTTCTTTGTCGGAAAAGATAGAGAACGGTTTAGTAACTATTACTGTTTTAGTCTGTGCAATTCCGCCACATTCGAGGAAAGTGCAGTTGTAATTACATTTAATAGTATATGTTCCCTGTGAACGGAACTGAACCATAAATTTATGCGGATGTCCAGAATATAGCGCAGCCGCACCGCTTGTAGGCGTTACACTCCAGTTGTATTCTGTAGAAGCCCACTGCGGAAGTTCAAAGTACACAATGTCACCCACGCAAACCATATCGGGACCCTGTATCTCTGCGTTGTCGGATATTACAGGTATTGGCAGGTATGTGAGGTATGGGCAGGACTGTTGTCCACAAGCCGCACCGTCGAGGGCGATGTAACCGTAACCATTGTCTATATCGTCCCACATAACCGTGAGCGAACTTGTTCCCTGTCCGTCCTGTATGTGCCCTCCATCTACATACCAGATATAGTCGGTGCAGGAACTTGTAGCGTGATAAGTCGCTGAAGTGTTTTCGCAAGCCGTACCGAAGCAGTCAACCTCGAGCGTAGGGTAACTTGAGATATTGACGATGTACATTACCGAATCCTCGCAACCGCACTCGTTTACTACCTTGTGTACTATTGTTGCAGTACTTCCGTATGTGCTATAGTCGGCGGTAAATGTATAGTTCTGATAAGCAGAAGTTTCGTTTCCAACATACCAGAAGTAGCCCACAACTGGCGATTCTGGAACAGATGTGGAGTTGTCGTAGAACTGGATTTGCTGACCGTCGCAGACATCGATGTACTGAACCCCAGAAGGTGTGCGCCCCGCTTCGGTAGGATTAGAGATAATTCCAGCAACAGGCTTTTCGATGAGGTCAACGCATAGTTGCTTTTCGCAGAACTCGTCGTTTTGCCCGTAAACCGAAAGGATGAGCGTTCCGATTCCGGCGCTTTCTGACCAGTTGACTGTGATGGTGTTGTTACCGGTGTTTGTGGTGTAGGAATCGGCGCCAGAGACTGCCCAGTCGTAAGTCGCGCCAGAAGCAAGCCCTATAATAGTATAGGTAACTTGCGACCCACGACAGGCGACCAGGCACTGGTGCTCGTCGTAAATGGCTTGAGGATTTCCCTCGTCCTTGTAGTGAGTAAGAATACATTCGGAGTCGAAACCGCTCCTGATGTAAAAATTGCAGAAATCGCCGCTCTGAGCGACCAACAGACAGGGTATCAACCACTGCATGAACAAAATAATAAATTTTTTCATAATAAATAGAATTTAAAATTGTTTATAATTTGATTATTGAACTCGCTACAAAGATATAATTTATGTTGAATATTAAAATAGTTTAAAAAGAAGTATTAGACTAAAAGTTGTATTTAATATATTAAAACCTAATATAATATTATGAAACGATATTTGCAGATTACATTAATAAATAGCATATACATTAATGCAATGAAAATGGGGACTAATGTAGGATTTATGGGGACGAAAGGAAGGATGGTGGGATGAGGATTAAGGGCTGTAAGGGCTGTAAAGCCTGTAGGGACGGTAGGGGCAGTAGGGGCTGTAATGCCTGTAAGGGCAGATGGATTAGGGGCAGTAAGGGATGTAACGCCTGTAGGGACGGTAAGCGATAGACGGGATGATGGTGGTAGCACCTATAGCACAAATAGCACCTATAGTTAACGGGTTAACGGATTTTCGGATTAACGGTTTAACGAATGGGATGGTGGGATGAGGATTAGGGGCTGTAAGGGCCAGTAGGTGCAGCAGGGGCTGTAGGGACGATGGACGATATGCGGGATAGCGGGATAAGGGGATAACGGATTAACGAATGGGATGAAGAAAAAAGGACGGGTTGTGACCGTCCAATTTTATCTGATACGATTAATAATTCAATCGTAAATCCCATTACATCTTGTCAGCCAAATCGTAAATCTAAAATCCCAAGTCTTCAATCCCCATTTAATTCTTTACAACCTTTCGCTGTTCCAAGATAGAGTTAGTGTCAGTTCCGAAAATTCTCACGACATAAACACCTGCCGTCAATCCTTCCACATCGCAAACCGCATTCTCTCCGTTTATCTCCTTGCGGTAAACAACCTGCCCCATCACATTCACAATCTCAATTTCGGAAATGGTTTCTGTGGATGTTATGTTGAGAATGTTGTTTGTTGGGTTCGGGAAGATGGTAATAGCAGAATTGTCTGTGTCGGAAATGCCAGACAAAATGTTCAGGTGAAGTGTAACGATAGAATCACAGCCGTTTTCTGCCGTGAAAGTCTGCGTATAGTCGCCAGTTTCGGTGTACTCGATGCCGTTCCAAGTGTAGGGGCTTGTTGCCGATTCCGTGAAACTATAATGCACGGAATTGTTTATTGTCAAATGCAGTGTTACAATGCTGTCGCAACCGTTGGAAGCAGTAAGAACCTGAATGTAGTCGCCACTTGCGGTGTATTCGTCGCCGTTCCACAAATAACTGTCGCAGTCAGTAGCAACAAGTTCTCCAGTAATCGGGTCTAGACGCAACGAGCGTGAAAATGAATATCCAGCCAAACTTGCTGTTGCAACCTCGCTGCCCGAAGCAAGTATAGTGGCATTCTCGCCATCAATTGAAAGACGGTTGCCCGACGACCACGATACGCCATTTTCTGTGCCAACTATAAAATTGTTGCGCACAAGGTTGGTATGGTCGTAGTTGTCATCGCTAATTTCACGCAGATAAATCGGTGTGGCAAAAAGCATTGCAAGCGAATCATCTTCCAAGCCAAGCGGAATTGGGTAGCGACCTTCGGCATAACTCCATCCATCGCCAAGCATAGCACGAAGTTCGGGTGTGTCGCCTGTAAGTTGCGAAGTAAAGCGACCTTCTGTTTCGCCATAAATATCTTCGCCCGAACCACCCGACATTTGGCGGTCGTAGTAGTTGGAAGACATATTGCTAATTGAATCGCCAGAAACTTCCCATTTGTCTATCATAACTTGCATTCCGCTAACATCCAAGCAGTTGCTTATATGTGCAGTGTCATATACAGTACCCACTATTCCGCCCGAACTTGTTGCAGAAGCAACCTGCCCGGCATTGAAACATGATGATATGTTGGCGAATGCATTAAGTTTGCCATATATGCCGCCAAGATACTTGCCGCCTATTACTTCACCATAATTGGCACATCCAATAATATTTTCCTGTGTTGTAGGTGGAATAGATATATATACAGAACCTCCGCCAATTATACCTCCTCCGCTATATAATTTACCAGCATTGATGCGACCGTAGTTCATACAATTTTCTATTATGGTAGTGTAATTATCTGAAGCGCCAAATTCAGCAATTGCATAAATTCCTCCTGACGGATATTCTGCAAAATCATCCAAAATAATATCCTGTGGAGCAATAATGTCTCCGTAGTTTGAACAGTTTCTAATAGTTCCAATATTTATGGCACATATACCACCACAGGCAAAGCCACCTGTTATGTTTCCATAGTTGCGGCATCCTATTATTTCGCCATCAATATTGTGCCCAACTATACCTCCAGCATATATGCGACTCCAAGAATCAACATCATTTCCAAATGTTATGTTTCCGAAATTTATACAGTTTATAATTTTTCCGCCGCTATTGTTGTCCATTGCAAAAAAAGCGTATTCTATAGCGTAAAAATCATTAGATATAAAAGCATTGGCATAGTTTACGCAATTCGATATTTCTCCACCATTCTCTACGGATAATGCAAAAGAAAACATATATGTTGTATTTCCTGCTGTATAAACAGAATCAATATGCCCGAAAACATTTGGCAAAAGAGCAAAAGCATGCGGATCACCTGGCAAATGTGAAATATCTATGCTATCTTGTAGAAATAATGTATGACCGCCACCGTGTATAATTCCATAAAACGAACCGTCTCTAATATATGGATAAATTGTTATATCAGAAATTAGCCTGTAGTGTGCAGTATTTGTTTGCGAAATCATCTCTTGCCAATCACTGCCATTTGCTATCTGATAGGGATCGCTTTCCGTACCTGTACCTCCTGAAAATGCAAATGCTGGAACTATGCAGGAAAAGAATACAACGAGTGTGAAAAAGAAATTTTTCATAGTCTTTCCTATTTAAAGATACGGACTGCCGCAAATAATTGCGGACAGTCCATACCGATTAATCACTAATATTCGCTAACAAGAATTTTCCTTGACAGCATATTTCCTGCTTCGTCGTAAACTTGAATTACATAAATTCCAAGTTTGTAGTTGCCTATGGCATTCCTGCTGCCGCACGATGTCTTGCCTTCCTTCAAGATTCTGCCCGAAACATCGGTAATGCGGTAACTGCACAATCCTGAGAATCCGTCACATATAAAGTCGTTGCCTTCAATTATGATTTCTGCCGACCTGTCTTTCTCTGCCAACGGTTTCGACTTTGAAACTTCCTGACCATATTGCGCTTGTCGCTCGGATATGAGTTCATCAAGTTCCGCCATCTTCGTTTCCATGGACTTCATTCCGCAATCAATGCATTTATTGGCAAGAGTGTATGGTCTAACCCTATAGTCATCTATGCCTATTCCATTATTAATAGACATTGATCCTGGTATTGGCGTTACTGTACTTGTTGTGTAAGATTGTGTCAAACATCCGGAATTCATTACAGTTCCGCAGGATGACACAGTGTAGGCGTCCATCACAAGACCAGTACCCCTTACGGCGCCACCTGCAATTACATTACCTGTGTAATGATCGTAGGTCATATTGTTAAGAAACAGGTCGTAATAATTCCACTTGCCCTCCAAGTTGGCAAAAGAATGAGTTAAATTTAGCACACTCATAACAGTATGCGATGCAAGGTTGTACATATCGAAACTTGCCACATACTTTCCCTTTGCCATATCATCGCCTATCAGGAATAGATAGTCGAAATTGTTGGCAGCCGCTATTGCCGAAAACTTGTGAACATTGTTATCGAAGTTATAAAGATAACTTCCATATGCACTACCAGTAAAATAGTTTACTTTCAACAGCCATATACAATTCCCGTTATTATTGGTTTCGAGTGGCTGGAATATGTATGCCGTACTGTCGCAGTAGTAACCGTTGCCACCAATGCTCATTGCTGTTGTGTGCGAATCTATTGCATTGGTAGGAAGCACATATTTTACATTTGTTATAATACCATTTAATGTGTTTACATTTGTATTGTACACCAAAAGGAATACACTGTTAGAATCTAGGCTTCCCGACACTATTAACCTGTTGTTTTGGTAATCATAACCCAACGAAATGTCTCTAGCCCCATTAATTGTCTTTTTTAATGCAGCATTTATTGATGAAGACAAATTTGTCTCCATTCTAAAGAAAGTGTCTGATGTGGCAAAAAAGTATTTCATATTTGTTCCCATAAATCCGTAACATCCGCTTACAATTTCGGCAGAAGTCATCACGCTTTTCGCAGTAGAAAATCCGCTGGAATAGTAAAGTTTCACTATAGTACCCTGTCGATTTGAACCGTTGCAGTATGCACCGTAAACAACAATGTCGCCGTCGTTATCGACAAAACCACCGTTCAGCACAAGCGAACCGATATTAGGATACTGCGAGCCTGCATATAATTGCAAGTTTTTCAACGAACTGGAAACCAGTGTTTGTGGGCAGTTGTCGGTCATAGTAGCCACTGCGATTTCGTTCTTCTCCCTGTTTACAGAAACAAGATAGGTGTAATAGTTATTGGGGTCTGACAACATAACTACAGTTGTAATGCTGTCATCATTTTCGTAGGTGTAGTAGGAGTGTTGTCCAAATGCAAGTCCGCTTACCAAAGCGCACATTGCCAAAAGTAAAAATTTTCTCATACGCTAAAAATTTTGAGGTTAAAAATAAAGTTTGGTGTTCCTCATAGTAAGCGATAACACTTTTCTCACCATTATTTTCTCGTCAAAGCGTGAGAGTGCTCTCCGACATATTGTTCACTATGTGTTAATCTTAATATGACAACATCGCAAAGATAACAACTTTTACAATACGAAATACAAATTTCATAGGATTTTTTGCAGAATATGTACAATGGGCTATGCGTCAGACAGATAGGCTGTTGTTTGCGGAATTTTGTCAATTATTATAAATTATATTACATTAGTAGTAGTTCTATAGGTATGTTACATAACAAATTATACATTGTTAAATTGAGTTAAAAATAAAAATATTGAAAATAATAAGAAAAATAAGGATAGAATGGGCTTTTTTAGTGATGAAAATGCTATATTTTGCAGAGAAATGGTATGGGGATGGATGGGGATTAGGGGCTGTAACGGCAGTAACGCCAATAACGGCTGTAGGGGCAGTAACGGCTGTAGGGACAATAGGGGCGGAATGATTAGGGGCAGTAGCGCCAAAAGGGGCTGTAGGGGCGGTAGAGCCAATAGGGGCGGAATGATAGTGGGGATAGCACCTATAGCACAAATAGCAACTATAGTGAACGGTTTAACGAATGGGCGTTTTTTTTGTGTGTGGTCGGAGAACCGAAATCAAAAGTGCAATTTTGCCAGATAGTTTATACTATGGCATATTGTCATACAAGCGAATAAGGGTCGAATACCCTTATTCTTTATTCATTATGCTTTTTGCTAGCAGGTAAACCCTAGTTCCAATGCTTTGCGGCCAACGGTCGGCAGGAACAGTGTCCAATTGTATTGCCCTTTCAATTGCCAAGTCGATTGTTTTAAGCAATTTTGATGCATCATAATCAGATTCTTGATAATGTCCCATTAGCTCTTTCATTCGTTTTTTCAACCATGTGTTTCCGCGCTTAGAGTTCTTCTTGTTTGCAGCAAGAAGATTCATATTTTGTTTGCTGTAACTTTTTACATCTTCCAAATGCAATAGCAGCCAAAGTTCAAAACAGGGATTGCTGACACAAAAATTCAAATTTTCATTCTGCGAACAATACCTCGCAACAGATGACAACATTTTTGCTGTCCATCTGTCCCTGTCAATAACCAACCATAATTGATCATCTTCCTTGATGTTGTATTCGCCCATAAAATCACGAATCTGGCCGTACACATTCTCTGGACTAGAGTCGTCATCATCCCTGTGTAAAACTTCCACATGCACACTAGGGTCGCACATCGAGACTTTCATAGCCTCAAAGTAAATGTTTTCAGTATTCCGTCCTTCGGCTGCGATGACAATCAACCTCGCAGATTTCAAACCTTCAGGACGCACAAACTCTCTTCGCTTTCTCATCTTTTCCTACCATTTTAAACTTTTAATCGAAGCGAAAAATGGTATCGCTCCATATCTTCCTTGTAAATAACCCTTGCGAATATCTTCCCTTGGTTTATATTCCGCTAAAGATGTGAGATGCGAAGCGCCGTCCTTTCCCTTTTCGACAAACCAAACCTCATCGGCACGAATTATTTCCAAATCCAAAAGATTGGATTCGTGAGTCGTGCAAATAAGTTGAGTGTCTCGCTCCTTGTTTAGAAATGCAAAATAATACTCCAAAAGCTTTTGAGAAAGCATAGGATGCATGCTACGGTCTATCTCGTCAATAAGATATACAGATGTGTTCAGCTTTAAGTCAATAAGCATAGGAATGAAGTCAATCAACCTAATTGAACCGTCAGATTCCTCTCCCATCTCAAACGAAACTTCTTTGCCGTCCGCCGTCTTGTGTATTGCAGTCTGCTTGAAAATATTTGTATAGCCATTTTTGTCTGTTTCAAAGAAATAAGCAGAAGAATCGGATGGAGAGGCCACAACAAATGTCTTATTGTTTTCCGCATCAGAAAGAAGGTCGTTTACAATGCCATTAGGCAAATCTATATCTTCTTTATTTATTTTAGTTCTCCTTATGTCAACTATTCCCGTATTAAAATACTCAAGAAGTGACTTTGTTGCATTTGCAAAATCCTTGTCTTTTTCTGCGCGAATAGATATGCCATCATATCGCGATTGAGGGAAGATAATCTTCAAGTCATCTTTAAACCAGCGGTATGCAACATTGATTGTTGGCAAACCTTTTCCGTTTCGCTTGACATATTCCGCCAAGAAACTGTCAGTTATAGGTGTACTTTGACTGATAAACCCAAGTAACTGTTGGACTTCTCCATTGCCGTTAATTGTTCCAAAGTTAAATACATTACCATCGGAAGTAACTTTCCTGCTGTATATTTCCTTGTCGGTTCGGCTGTTGATTTCATACAACCATTCCTCCACTATGCCCTTAATCGTAAATTCAACGCCATAAGCGAAAAAACGCTTGTCGGCCTTAAACTCAATTTCTATTTTAGATGGCGTATTGTTTGTCTCCGACAATTTGAAGGGTTCAATGCTTCTTTTAGGCACACTGCCTAAGGCAATTTTTTTCAGCACATCAACGGCTTTGATTATATTGCTCTTACCAGAAGCATTTGCACCGTATATAATTCCAGCTTTCAGAACGGAAATGTCATCCCGTTTTTCTGCCCGGCTTACATGTTCACTATGCATAGTACTCTTTCCTGCAATGAAACAAATCTCAGTTTCTTCTTTGAAAGAGAATAAATTTTTTATAACAACTCTTAGTATCATGGTAGTGTCAAATTGTTTCTAATTCGGTGCAAAATTAGACAAATATTTTTTAATACGCGCAAGTTTTGTCAAATATTTGCAAAAGTTAACAAAAGATGTTATGGTTTGGCGTATTTGCCGAAATCGAGGTGGTTGAGGAAGCCGTCTTTGCAGTAGCGTTGGATGTAGCGTTCGGCAGAACGGACAGAAATTTGCAGTTGCTGGGCAACGGCAAGAAAGGTCTGGCGGTCGAACTCGGACGGCAGATGCTCAAAGAAAACTTGCTTGATGACCGTGGGAGCCGATGAGGCGACAACGGAATCGGAAACAGGTAAACTGCCAAAAATCTTGGCAGTGTGGCGCAAAAGGATTTTCGCCATTGCGACAGCAGATGCGAAATCCTCATCGGAGCAAAGCAACGATGCTTGAATTTCGCCAGTCTCCATAATGCGCACTGCGGAAAATATCATCGCCAAACGATAGGTTATAAGCCCAAACCGACGAACCGAGGCGACAAAATCCAAACCGAAAAGGTTTGCATAGTCGTTTTGCACTTGTGCAAAAAAATCGTTGAACCTGTCCTGCTGACTTTGCGTGAGCGAAAAACATAATGGCTGACTGGTCTTCAAGAAACGATAAAGTTCGTAGAACTGCTTGCCGTATTCGATAAAATAACTGTCAAGGGATTGCTCGGTCTTGGCAAATACATTGTTCCAAACCAAACGAATGTTCATGTAGTAGAAAATGAAACGACTGAACAATCCATTTTCGGCATTCGGAATCAGGGAAAGTATTTGCTGAGGTGTGCCAGACAACAAAGTTGACAGGCAGGGCTTTGTGAGTTCGACGAACTCACGGTCTTTCCTTCGCGAATATGAAATCATTTCGTGATGGAAAGCTTTGCGCAATCCATCAGAGAAATTGCCGTGGTCGGACTTGAAAGTGTTAGCAAGCGTGTCGCCCTCGGTTTCGAACATAAGACCTACCCCACCGTTGTCGTTCAATATCTGGTAAACGGAAGTTGCGGAACTATTGGCAGGAATAAGCAATGTCTTAATAAGCGGTTCCTTTGGCTGTTCGTTGTTCTTCTTGTCGGCATTGTATTCGGCCTTCTTCTGCTTGTACTGCTCCAGTTCGGCATTATAAAGTTGCTTTAATTCGTCGTGGATTGGCTGAACGATGTGCTTGCACAGAGAAAGCCTACCCTTTCCAGCGGAAGCCTGGGCGGTAATAAACACAAACAAATTTGGAAAAACTTCGCGTTCACCATATATGCCATGTACACCGGGCAGACATGCCGAAATGACTGCGAGGGAACCAAGCAGTAAAAGGTCGGCATCTTCATCGGAATTTGCAAGGCGAACAATCTGAGCAAAGAACGCTGGAAGCGTGTTGCTGATAAGGTTTGAGAAAGTCGGCATTTCGCCGGCTTCGTCAAATTCATCGGACAGATGAATTGATGTCCGTTTATAAAAGTCCGACAGAGAGTCGGAGTTGGCGAAAGTGGCAAAGTTGGCGGAGTTGGCAAAGTCGGCGGAAGCATTTCCGCCACTTTTGCCATTTCCGCCATTTCCGCCAATGGCGGAATAGTGGCGGAAATTGTGAGATTTGTGCGACACCGACAAGGTGATTCCTGCTGATTTTGCGAGATGAAAAAATGACTTGATTGTAACGCCGTGTCCGTGCGAAGCAAGGCAGGCGTTATATTGCTTGTCGGTGGCGGACGGAGTGTAATCGTGATGAAATCTGCTTATGCGATGAAAGCAATTACGCCCCCCTTCGCCCAAAGCGTCAGCGAGGGCAAAGCCAAGTGTAAGCCATTCGTCGTAGGATGGAGCAATGTCGATTGCCGAAGCCTCGATGCGCGAAATGACATCTTCGATGTCTTGAAGCGGAGAGGGGGAGGTAGAGGCTGTAGAGGCTGTAATGGCTGTAGGGGCAGTAACGGCAGTAACGCCTGTAGGGGCGATGATGGGTTTAGGGGCAATAACGCCAGTAGGGGCTGTAGTGCCTATAACGCCGTCTGTAGGGGCGACAGGGGCGGTAGAGCCTGTAGAGGCGGTAACGGCAGGAACGGCTGTTTGGGATTTTGCCATACTAAAGATATTCGGGGTTGATGTAACAATCGGGATCATAGGGCAAGAAACAAGCGCGAGATATGTTCTTGCCCGATTTGTCCACTTCTACGCCATAGGTTGAACGGATGTAGTTTGCAACTGCGGTGAAATATTCGACATGATTGCTTTGTGGGTCACCAAAGTCGGGGAAAATCTCTATCACCCATTTTAGACCGTCGCCAGAGGGCGAACGGAATAAAAGCTGAGTCTTAAAATACTTGTCTTGTAAAAGTTGAGAACGGAGTTCTTCAAGTTTCCCATTGTCGTTTTTTTCGTTTTTTGACGATTTATCGGAATTAGTACTAACGGCACAAAGTGTGCCAATATGGTCGAAGTCCAAACACAATAAGCCGGAATGCTTTATTAACGCCTTGTCGTTCCTGTTGAAGAATGTTCCGGAAAATGTACAATAGTCGAAATATGTGGCTTTGTAGGTTCTTGCAGTTTTTTGTGCATAGAAGTTGTCGCCCGATGAGGTTCGTCGCGAGCGTAGCGAACGAAGAACTTCGGTGCGCTTTTTCGCAAATCTGCCTGTAATGTAATTGTAGGCATCGACCAGAGTAATATGCTTGTAGGGACTGAGGTTTGTAATTGGCGCCTTGAAGAATGAAAAGCGCGAAACCTGACGGTCGCAGTCAACTTTACGGACATTGCCTGACATATTCGCATCATCCTGCGGGATGGGCAGTGTGGCAATGCCATTGTCGGGCAATGGACTTTCAGTGTCGGACTGCTCTTCTTCGGTTAGCCATTCGATTAATGGGCGGTTTGATTTCAGCGGTTCGTCGAGGTGCAGACAAAGTTCCTTGTTGAGCAACTCGTAAAGCTGATTGCCTTCGATATGGTAATAGTGCTCTGCAAAAAAGATGGCATCGCCATCAGGAATAGAGTGGTCGGTTGTGGTGTGGCGTGCGAGTTCGGCAGACATAGCATCGCCAGGGACGGATTTTTCGATAAAAATGTGCAGTGTCGGATGCCCATTTGCAAATGGGTTACGACAAATGCCACAGTCGCGACAGCGAATTGTCATAATTGGCGAATCGTATGGAAAACACTCGCGCAAAATGTGCGCGTAAATATCTACGCCATAATTTGTGGCGTTAATTATGGATTCTCTTGTTATTGAAGACATAGTTATTGCTTTTATTGAATTATTGAGATTTATTATTGTTCACTGAATTGCGCGTTGTCACAATTTTTGTGATTAGACAGACTTACCAACCAGACAAAAATATGCGCCAACGCTACATAACACATATCTATATATATGTAACCTCTCCGAGGTTATAAATTTACCCAAATGCAAGTCATACATTTCATTAGTATAGTAACAATCTGATACAATGTGCCTTGAATGGATTCATTAAACTTTTAGCGGGCAACAATTATTGAGATTATGGCTATTGCATTTCAATCAGCTTGTTGACATCACTTTCCCGATAAAGAGTGCGCTTTCCAACCTTTATAGGGACAAGATAGTGGTCCTTTGCCCAACGCCACAAAGTTGGACGGGTAACCTTCAGTATCTCCATAACCTCATCGGTTGTTAGATACTTCTCCTTTTTGTTGTTTTCGTCGTACTTTACAATCGTGTCGGAAATGATGCCCTCGATGATCGACCGCAGGTCGCTTTCATTGACGACCAGCTGAATTGTGCAATTATCAGGGACGGGGTTTAGAAGTTCTTTAAATAATTTCATATAACAGTTGAATCTAAGTTTACTGAATATTGGAAGCGTATGCGCCCAATAGATTTGCGTTTCAAATCCAACTGCAATAATATAGAGTTAAAAAGCACAAAATACCGTATGCCACCGTATATACGGTGCATATACGGTGTTTTTTTATGCTATGCAAATGTATGTAATATGATTTTTACGAAACTTTTTTGCAGACCGTAGTAATGATATACGGTGTTTTTAGTCCTTATCTACGGAGTTGCTTTTGAACAAAAAGTCAATATCACTTGCCCACTTTGGTTTTCCGTTAGAATTTCGATGGTAGTCGTTCATTATTCTGCTCGGATTCTCAATTCCAAAATTTTCAGTAATCCAATTTGCAGGAAGTTCGTCCAGATTGTTTCGCCCATTGCAGAAAACGGCTTCGCAAAAATACACGATTAAATTCGTATGCCTACAGTTCTTGCCTATGCCCTTCCAGTCCTTTGTGATGAAGCCCATCTTTGCGGCAAGTTCGAAACATTTTCTTGCCCGATTGATATTAGTGTAACCTTTCGGGAACTTGAAATCGTTGAAATCGTCGATATAAGCATAGTTATGGTTGACTTTTTCTTTCTTCCCGGCACTTTCCGGCAATGGGTCGAACTTCAACTCCATCTGAACGCAAGGATAGCAATAGCCAGTCTTTTCGGAAAGCAAAGTCATTTCCCTGTGCATAAGCGCATCGATAAAATCCCGAATCTTGTCGAGATGAGTTTGGGAAAGTTCAGCGAAGTCCATAAAATGGATAGTGCTGCAGTACTCCGAAACAGCGGTGTCCTTTTTGTAGAACTCGGCGACAGAATCGGCAATGGTATTATACAGGACGAACAGGCGGTTCAGTGCCTTGACATCGGTTTCGGCCTCGAGTGCAGTCTTGAGGTCGCTGAGCAGATAACTCATACGGTATGCTTTAATCCGCCGGCTAATCTCGTTCTGGAATCGGAATCCGGAAAGCAGATTTTCCTTTACTTCGGAAAGGAAACATAAGTCCTCATCGTATATAGGCGATTGCGGATTATGGTATTCTTTCCTTCTCGTAGGCTTTGGAGTGGCTTTGCTATTGCTACCATTCCTATTGTAATGCAGTATGAATCGGACTTCGGACTGGTATGCTTGCTGCAGGTTTTTCAGATTGTCGGGTTCGATGTCGATGAGGTTGTCGGGAATCAATGGAAACGGAATGTGCAATGCAAGCAAGTCGTTTATTTTGTAAAGCACTGAAGAAAGTGCGTTGGCGGCTCTCTTCAAGTTGTAGAAACTGATTTTGCGGTTGAATGCAGACATTAACTTTTCCCTTATTGCTTTAACGGCAAAAGAGCTGTTGTTTTTCAGATTGCCAACAATACAGTTGTGATAAGCAGCAATATATTTGTAGTCGAAAATTTCAGCGGCGACTTTCAATACGAAATCGTTCTTTTCTTCTGCTTGCAATCTGTAGCTGATGAAATCATCAATGTAATTTTCTGACGGATCCCCTGCTTCGAGACAATAAAAAAATTCTCGGTCCTCATCTTCTGAAATACCCATAATAATACCAAATATTAAAAAAAGTGAAACAAATCTTGATAATATAGGCATAAAAATACAAAAAATGAGGGATGTGGGATTAACGGGTGTAGGGGCTATAGGGGCTGTAACGCCAGTAGGGGCGGAATGATTAGGGGCAGTAAGGGCGGTAAGCGATAGACGGGATGATAGTGGTAGCACCTATAGCACAAATAGCACCTATAGTTAACGGGTTAACGGATTTTCGGGATAACGGATTAACGAATGGGATGGTGGGATTTTAGGGGATGTAAGGGCGTAGTTTGTATAGACGATATAGAGGGATGAGGGGATGAGGGATGACAAGAAAAAGCTTTTTAGCATTATTTGTGTTTTCCTGATTTAGGTTGACTCTGGTTTATAAATTATTACTGATATAAATTTACTTTTAAATTTTATTCCTAATATTTCTTTACCATACAAGTCTTATTCCTGTCTGGTGTTGACTGGAGTCCGAAGGACGGAAGGA
>JAFZLK010000107.1 GCA_017551515.1 Bacteroidales bacterium
AAATACATATTTTCCTTTATTCATTGCCTTTAAATTTTAGGCAATATATCATTTGAAATCGTCACCGTAAAAAACTTGATGTATTTCATTTAAATTCAGCACAATATAAGCATTGCTTTGAAAAACATTCGCCCACTAGTGATAATCAAAAGAAAAATATTTCACAAAATGTGTTTCACAAAATGTGTAATAGACTATTTCTTCGAAGTCATAATATCCAGCACATAATGATCGGTTTCGTTCATGCCACTTGTACCGATAACAGTTAGATTGCGGATGCAAGCATCGACATCATCATCAATGATGCCTTCGACACACGAAACACAATGGTTCTCCATTGCCAACATTGACGAAAATGCTGCAGAAGAAATTCCTGTGGCAATCTTCAACGAACAACTAGGCTTGGCTCCATCGCAAATCATACCCGTAATGTTGGCAATCATATTCTTCACCGAATAGCAAACCTGCTCGTAACTTCCACCCATCAAATAAGTAATTCCACAACTAGAACCAGTGGAAGCAACCACACAACCGCACAAAGCCGACAAACGACCAAGACTTTGCTTAATGTAAATCGATGTCAAGTTACTTAAAATCAATGCTCTAATGAGTTTTTCCTCGGGTTGCATGGTATCGCGAGCATAAATACAAACAGGAACTGTCGTTGCAATGCCTTGATTTCCACTGCCAGAATTACTCATCACTGGACTTGGACAGCCTGCCATGCGAGCATCACAGGCAGCTGATGTATATGAAACTATATCCTTGAAAATGCCGTTTCCGAAAAGTGCATCGTGCTGATGTCCGTGAAGCATCTTGCCCAAAGTGTGACCAAAATTATTATTAAACGATTCCTCGGCAATTGACATGTTCATCTTGCCAGCCTCGAGAATAAACGAAATCTCATCAATAGGAGCAGTAGTGGCAAAATCGTAAACCTTACGCATCGAAAGTTGCAAAGTTCCTGAATCCTTGCACTCGGAAGATGAAATCTTTTTCTCGAAAATAACATCATCGTTACGCGAGATAAGTACAAAATTGGTATGTCCGCAAGCAATAACGGCCTTTGCCGAAGATGCTCCAGCATAACAAATAGCTTCTATGTAAAGTTTTTCAGTGATTCCAGTCTTACGCTTTATACTAATCTGCTTTGCATCAATCATTTGCTTGCCTTTTTCTATGCTTTCAGCGTTAACATCCTTCAACACTTCGAGACCATATTCCGACTTACCAATCAAAGCACCCAGAGCAATAGAAATAGGCAGACCAATCATTCCGGTTCCAGGGATACCAACGCCCATGGCGTTTTTCAAAACATTATCGCTCAACAGAACTTCAATCCTTTCGGGAATCGTGCCAAGCGTCTCCTTCGCCTTTGCCACAGCCAATGCCACAGCAACTGGTTCGGTACAACCTATAGCCGGAACTACTTCATTCTTTATCAAATCAATAATCTGCTTGCGTTCTACTGCTTCCATATCAAAAATTTTTGCAAAATTAAGGTTTTTAAAAGAAAAAATGAATAGTGAACAATAAGTTTGAGAAAAGTTGTATTTTTGTCCTTTGAAAAATGAATTGTTACAATGGAAACATTTGTTGACACAATAGAAAATATTAATACCGCAACTATGCAGGACGAACTTACGCCAGAACAGCGCACTTATTGGCAAGAGTCTATTGCTCGCGATATGAATAATATGAATCAACCGAAGAAATACATATCTTTGGAACAATTCGGAAAAGAACTATTGGCAGCAGTCAAAAGTAAAATATGACTGAAAAAAAAGTCATAATTAGCGAAACTGTCAGATTGGATATTGGTGCAATTTCCGACTTTATTATCAGTTTTTCACGGCCAGAACACGCAGAAATTTACATCAAAAATCTATTGAATGAGTTGTCACAATTAAGTTATTTGGCAATGACAAGACAAATATGTCAATGGAATATTCCTAAAAAATACCACAATCAAGCAAAAACATTACCAATTTGTAAAAGGAAACTTACAGCAATTTTTCACATTGAAGGAGATTATGTGATTATTGACAAAATTTTACCTTCTTCAATGATTACATATTAAATCTACCCTTTTCTTATTTCTGTTTTCCATTTGTTAATCCAAATGTTGAAAAAATAGAATAAACTTTTGCCGAAAATTGCTTTCGTAAATGTAGTTTTGCATAAAAATAAAATTTACGACAATGAAAAGCTTAAAGGAACTGATGCCCGAAATTTACTTCGAGGTAATGGACAAGGAAGATTTCGCCGAACACGAAATGTATCTCAACAAGATAATCGATCCTAACAACCACACTAAAATATTCAAGCAGAAAGGCGACATCGAGGAGTTCGTTTTCTACAACTACGACCTTAAGCGTTTAAAAAACAAAATATTGAAAGTGGTGTCCAGCACCAAGAACAATGTCCTGATGTACAGAATTTTCCCAAGTCAGAAAATGGACTTCATACTGGCATCGTTCTACGAAGACCTTGAATACAGCGAACGCCGAAACGAGTTCAACATCCCAAATACCGAGGATTTCAGAAAAATATTCATCGACAAAAACAACAAAATTACAAAGTATGTCGATTTCGGATGCAAGGTAAATGATGCTAAAAAGTCAACAACCTTGTTACTAAAATGCGTCAACATTTCACACAACACACTTATTTCCAACATTTTTGAAACTATCGAACGCCACGAACTCAACTCAGACTACATGGAATTGTGGCAGGTGAAAAAGTCGGACAAGAAAATCGATGTTTACTACGAAATTGCAATTGAAATCAGTTCTCTACTTCCAAAGGAGGAAATCGACTCCATCGGCGACGACTTTGAACGCTACATACAGTGCTACATAAAGCCTATGAGTATTTTCGACCTTGTAGGCCCTGCAATGGTTGGACCGTCAAGTTCTCACACCGCTGGCGCAAACCGTATCGGACAAATCGCTCGTAATATAATTTGCGCTGTTGAACAGTCAGGTGAAAAGATTGAAACTGTGGAAGTTAAACTTATCGGTTCGTTCCGCGATACTGGCGTTGGCCATAAGACTCCATCGGCTCTTGGTGGCGGACTTTGCGGTTATGTTACCGATGATCCGCGTATGATTGAGGCAGGAAATCCAGAATCTTTGTGCAAAAACGGCATAAAGTTCAACAAATGCACCGCAAAATTTAACGGCTACAAGAAAGGTTCAGCCGAAGATGATGCAAGATACGCCGACCAGAAGAATGCTAATATTGCCGAAATAATTTTCAAAACAGATAAGGCAACACACTGTGTAACAGGATTTTCGATTGGTGCAGGAAATGTTGAGATAAGATTCTACGATGGTATGCTTGATTTTGCACTCGATGGTAAAATTGACACTGTGCTGAATGGCGGAAAAATTGAAAAAGTTAACGAAAAGAACTCAAATTTGCCGAAAATTGCCAAGATTTACAACGAAAATTCGGCAACAGAACTTCCAATGATGCCTTTCCACACTTTCGAGGAACTTATTGAATATGTGAAAGAGGAAAAGATAAACCTTATTGATTTGATCCTCGACATCGAAAGGCAGTTGCAGAACACAGACCGCAAACAGGTTTACGATAAGATGCGCAGTTACTGGAACATCATGCAGAAGTCTGTTGACGATGGAATCCGCAGCAACGAACTTACATTGCTCAAACTTACTGGCAAGGATTCAAAGAACATCAACAAGTACCGCGAAGGAAACAAGATTTTCGACAATATTTACGGAAAGGCAGTTGCTTACGCAGTAGCTGTTAACGAGATAAATGCAAAGTCAGGTGTTATCATAGCTTGTCCGACGGCAGGTTCGTGTGGTATTTTGCCAGGCGTACTGAAGGCATACAACGAAATTCACAAGCCGGAAGAAGATAGAATATTGGAATCGTTGATGATTGCCGGTTTCTTTGGAATGATACTTTTCGGTGATGTTTCAACTGCTGGAGCAGACTATGGATGTCAGGCCGAAATTGGTTCGGCAGCAGCAATGGCGGCAGCGGCACTTGTTTACCTTGAAGGTGGTGATGTGGAACAGATGATTGAAGGTTTCACCATTGCAATAAAGAACTCGCTTGGTCTTATCTGCGACCCGATTGCCGGACTTGTTGAAATTCCTTGCGTAAAGCGTAACGGTATTTATTCGTCGCACGCAATCAGCGCAGCGTTGATGGCTTTGAGCGGTGTTAAGTCGTTTGTATCACCAGATGAAGTTGTTCTCACCATGCGCGAAGTTGGTGAACGCCTGAATGTCGATTACAAGGAAACAGGTAAGGCAGGTCTTGCAAAGACTCGCGACGGCAAGGAAGTTGAAAAGAACTTTGCAAACGAAGTCAAGAAGTTCTTCAATTAATTAATTGACAATGGATAATGAATAATGGACAATATTCTTATAAAGAATGTTGTTTCAAGTTGTAAAATAAACTAACTGAAGTCATATAATTATCAATTATTAATTGTCCATTATCAATTATTAATTAATTCTCACGCTCTTTGAAATACACAAGTAATTTTTATCAACTTTTTGAAAATTGCAGTTAATTCGTTGAAACAAAATTTATTGAAAAAGTGCTTTTTTCGTAAGTTGTTGTCTTAAATGACTTATCGAAATTAACAACTAACGTTTCAAACTGATTATTTCTGTGAATAAAAATTATTAAATTTTTCTTGCAAAATTGTAAGGTGCTCGACTATATGGAAGTTAGATTTAAGCAAGAATTTTTTATTATTTTTTGATGTATTTTTTTCAACAGAAAAGTTATGCGAAGTGAACAATGCAAACATAAAAACTGCACCAGAGATGAACATCGAAAATCGTCATTTTTCTTCTTGGCGAAAATGCTGAAACATAATTCTATCGCTAAAAACCTTCGCAATAAAAAAACTTTTTTAGGTTAACTTGCAAGAGAAAAATTCAGAAAATTACTAACCAATTAACAAGCATTAATAATAATCATTCAATAAAATTTAATTAAATATTTATTTATAGTTATTATGATAATGTGATTTGAGGCGAAAGAAAAATTTTGAAAAAATGGTCTTTAGACTAATTAAACCCATAGTAGCGACGCAATGCATTACGTCGCTACAGATTATCAATTATCCATTGTCAATTATCAATTATTCCCTACCTTTGCTAAACATTTTACTAAAGATTTTAAACGATGAAATACATAGAACTCAACGAGATTGATTCCACTAACGCCTATATCTCAGAAAAACTTTCGGCTGGTGAAATAACGGAACCAACAACAGTATATACAGCCTCACAGACCAAAGGCAAAGGCATGGGACAGAACATCTGGGTAAGCAACGACAATCAGAACGCACTTTTCAGTATTGCACTGTTTACCGAAATAAAAACCGAAGAAATT
This sequence comes from Bacteroidales bacterium, assembly GCA_017551515.1. Taxonomy (GTDB): domain Bacteria; phylum Bacteroidota; class Bacteroidia; order Bacteroidales; family ML635J-15; genus Bact-19. Next base: position 5,389 of record JAFZLK010000107.1, read on the forward strand.
TTCAAGGTCAGTCTGGCAACATCAATGGCCATATTCGAATTTTTGAAAATAAAGGGCATTAAGACGAAGATCAAGTGGCCGAATGATATTTATTATGAAGGTAAAAAACTCGGCGGAATACTCATTGAAAACAAGTTAGACGGCAATATGGTTAAGGCGTCTATAATAGGTGTAGGAATAAACCTCAATCAGGAGAAATTTCCAAAGTGGTTGCCAAATCCAATTTCGTTGAAAAATATCACTGGCGAAACATACGATATAAAGGATTTTGTAATCGAAATTTCGGAAAGGGTTGAGAAGAAGCTCAATGAAATAAAGGATATACCTTTTGCAGATCTACGCCTCGACTATCTTTTGAACCTTTATAAATTTGGAGAAATAGCAATCTGGAAGATTCAGGGCATAAAGGACGAAATTAGTGGTAGCATAGTCGATGTGAAACCATCTGGAAAGATTGTTGTACAGGCAGTTTCTGGTCAGCTTTGCGAATGCGAGGTGAAGCAGATAAAGTTGGTGGATGATTAAAAGGCTAATGGTCTTGCTCAGTAATATAGTAACATAAAACCATGAAACTTTGAAACGGACGAAGTCCATAGAACGGCGAAGCCCTCAACGAAGTTAAACGTGCGAAGCTCATTTAAACGGCGTTAGCCATTGAAACAACCTATTTAGTTCTTCCTCATTATATTATCCAAATTTATCTTCAGCGATACATAGTTCACAGACCCAGCAATATGATAAGATGAATATGAATATTCCAGACTGAATTTTTTGAGGCATAAACCAAAACCAGCAGAGAAACCAACAATCTTACCTTTGTTTGGAAGTGCCAGTTCTGCACGACGACGATAGTTATAACCTAATGAAATGTAAAATACATTCTTTATGTTTATGTCGGCACCAATTACAAAGTGACGCATAAGTTCATCGCCAGCATGACCAAGTTTGTTTAGAAAGTTTTCCTGCTTTTCTTCGCCATTGTCATAATTAGTTCTCAAAGTGCTTTCGTAACGAAGACTCCAGTTTACAAGGTCTATTGCAGTGAGAGAAAGTGAAAATGGTGCGTGTTTGAATTTCTTTGTAATTCCCAACTGTACATCAATAGGCAAACCTTCGCGAACTCCTTTTGTATATTTTTTTATTTGAAAACCAAGGTTTTTCACAACCATACCAGCCGAAAACAGGGAAGTGGTATCTTTGTATGTTGCACCTAAATCAACTGCCACGCCAAAAGATGTTGCTTCAAAATAGTCGGAAACTATAGTCTTAAATGTACCACCGAAATTGAATTTTTTTAGCGGATATGAGTATGAAACATTAATTGCATAATCTGCAGCATTGAATTTGCCAAGAATTTCTCCGTATTCGTTTGTATTGTAGAATCTTCCGTAATTAAGATATTGTATTCCAGCTGAAAAAATCCCTGCTTTTTCAAAGTTGCGTGCATATATGGCATAACCAAGATTAATGTCAGAAACATAATTAGTATAACTTAGTACAAACTGATTATGCATATCGGCGGTAAGCATGGCCGGATTTGCATTTACATAGCTTAGATCACCATCAATATGCGAAACATTGAATCCGCCTTGTGCTGTTATGCGTGCCGAAGTGGGAATGTTGAGAAACTTGTATGTTTTCTCACCGCCGTTCTGCGAAAATACAGAAAGCCAAACTACCGAGAATATAATTATGCTTACAAGTCTTCTCATTACTATGAAATAACGCGCAAACTTACACAAAATTTTACATACAAGTCAAAATTGTACGAAAATATTAAGTTAAGACAGCACATTTGTCACGACACAAATTTATTTTATTATTTTTGCGCTTCTATTTTAATGACAGATGCCAGCAAGAACAGCAATCGTAATATTAAACTGGAACGGTGAAAAATTTCTCCGTCAGTTTCTGCATACGCTTGTAGAAAACACAAATCCAGAACTAGCTCGCATTTGTATAATAGATAACGGTTCCAACGACGGCTCGTTACAATTTCTTTCCGAGAACTTTTCGCAGATACAACTAGTAAAACTTGACAAAAACTATGGTTTTGCCAGTGGTTATAATCGTGGACTGAAGGAAATTGATGCAGAATATTTTATGCTGCTTAATTCCGATGTTGAAGTCGGAAAGGATTGGATTTCTCCGCTTGTGGAACTTATGGATAGCGACCCGACAATAGGCGTATGTGGTCCAAAACTAATTGATTACAATAACCGCGAAAAGTTTGAATATGCTGGTGCCGCCGGTGGATACATCGACAAGTACGGTTATCCGTTCTGCCGTGGCAGATTGTTTGAAAGTATAGAAATCGACAATGGTCAGTACGATACCCGCGAAGATTGTCTTTGGATAAGCGGTGCTGCTCTTTTCATCCGCTCAAAGCTATTTTTTGAGGTAGGTGGTTTAGACGACGATTTCTTTGCGCATCAAGAGGAAATTGACTTGTGCTGGAGAGTGCAAAATTCTGGTTATCGCGTAGTTTGCGAACCAAAATCGGAAATTTACCATGTTGGTGGTGGTGCCTTGCCAAAGTCAAATCCTTTCAAGACTTTCCTCAATTTCCGCAATAACCTATATCTCATTGTAAAGAATTTGCCAAACAAAGAAATTGGCTGGGTGCTGTTTGTTCGCTTCTTCTTTGATGTAATAGCTGCTGTGAGAATGATTTTCCAAGGCAACTTCAAGGAATGCCATGCCGTTTTCCGCGCCTACGGCGAATTTTTGAAGAACAAGAAAAAAATGAAGCAGAAGCGTTTACCTGTAACTCGTAAGCCTTCATCCAAAATTGTTGGAATGTACTGTGGAAGCATAGTTTTCAAGCATTTCCTTGGTAAAAAGCAAACTTCGAAAGAGATATTTGGGAAGTAATTTAGTTCTGCTCCTTCTTCTTCGTAATGCTTTCCTTTATCATACCCAATGCCGAACGCAAGTCAAGCACGCGAAGGGCAACTGCAACAAGCACGCAAACCAAAGCAACTCCACAAACGACAACCCAACGATTGTAATCAATCATTGTTGCAAAATAAGCCATTGCTACAGAAACAATTACAAAGATTATTGTTACAATTGTAAATTTTAGGTTGAAATTGAACTTGAACAGACGGAATGCAATGATGTACTGGCAAAGTCCTGTTGCGAGCTGTGTGACCATGCTCGAAATCGCTGCACCGATTACACCATAGTGCGGAATAAGTATGAAATTGAGAATAATGTTGAGTACCATTCCACATGCAGCCATGATGTTCAAGTATTTAAGACTTCCGTTAGAGGTTAGCAGAGTGCCGAAAATGTAGGTTATGCAAATTCCAACAAAGCCCACCATCAATATTGACAACACTATTGAACTTGTTTCAACATGCTCGAAGTACATAAGCCCCATAATGTCGCCATTAAAGAAAAGGCAAACGCTCATAAGCGCGATTGCCGGCACAAAAATAAGAACGAAAGCAATTTTGCACAGCCCTTCCACATTCTGTTTCTGCTTTATCATGCGTGCGAACATTGGCAACAACAGCACCGAGAAAAGGTAGGCAAACATAGATGCAGCTTCTAATATTCTAAACGCCTGCGCGTAGATTCCAGCCTGTTCCTTGCCATCGGGAAGCATACGTTCGAGCATCACAGAGTCGATGCGGTTGTAGAACGCCATGAGAAGTATTAACAAGGCATACGGGAAACTCTGCTTTATGAATGCGATGAAGTATTTCATCTGGAAGTTGAGGCGAAAATGCTTTGTCTTGCTGAAAACGATTAGGAAAGCAACAAGTGCGGTAATGAAATATGCAGCTGTCTGCGTAAGTACAAACCATTCGATCTTAATTGGTGTGTCGGTAACATGTCCCCAAACCAATATGCTACAGAAGATTATCATCAACAGACGGTCGAGCACCGAGAGCATACTGTCGGTTTTGAACATCTGCATACCGCTGACATTTGAGCGCAGATATAGCGTCATCGACTGCAGGAACTGGTTGACAACCAAGATGCCAAGGATTTTCATCTGTCGCAACTCATAACCTAGACAAAGTGCTATAACCATCGAAATTGCAATGTAAATCACCGCAAGTACTAGTCTAAGTGCCAATAAGTTGGATAAACTTTTGTCGAGTAAGTTTCGGTTTTGTGCAATGTTGCGGTTGTTAAAATTGGTAATGCCCATGTCGAGGATGATGTTGAGCAGGAGCGAGAAATTGAGCAGCGAAAAATATATTCCGAACTCCTCGGCACCGACAATATTCTGCACCGAGCGCTCCACTCCGAATATCCAGAAAGGTTTTACCAAGATATTCAGGAATAGGAGAAAGCATAGGTTAATAATAAAGTTTCTCTTCATCCTTAAAATTGGGCTGCAAAATTAAAACTTAAAACCGAATCCAAAAACCATAACGAATAATATCCTAAAATGTTTTGTTGGTGTTGAAAAAAATCTATTTCCCTAGTACATTGGCGTAAGTAATTGTTATTTTATGGCTAAATCTTCATTGAACTGAAATTCCATTGTTTGCATTTAATAAAATAACTGCTAAATTTGCAGTCGTAATTAAAATTGTCAGGTCATGTCGCAAAAGACAATGTGGAAAATACAGTATATCAACTTATGTATTAATGTTTTTGCACAAAAGCACCGCTTAACTTCGCAGGTGGCATTTCGCTATCTCCAACAGTACAAAGGATTGGAGTTCCTTGATTTATGCTACGAAGCCGAACATCTACAGCCTTTGAACGATACCCAAGATTCCCTTAGGACTGTTTGTCGGCAAAATGGAGGTTCGATATGAAATTATATCACGGAACAAATACTGATTTTCTTACGATTGATTTGGAAAAATGTCATCCGTACAAGGATTTTGGTAAAGGTTTTTATTTGACCACTATTCATAGTCAGGCAATGGATAGGGCGATTGACAAATGCAATACACTAAAACGAGGAACACCTATTGTACAAACATACGAATTTGATGAACAGCAATCTGAAATCTTGAAAATTAAACGATTTTCTAGCACAGATGAAGATTGGGCACGCTTTATTCTTGGAAATAGGAATAGGAAAAACAAAAATTCCCATGATTATGATATAGTAATTGGTCCTGTAGCTGACGATGGCGTTATATCTTCAATTTTTCTTTACGAAACTGGAGTTATTGACATGAATACATTGATTGAACGTCTAAAATATGCTCGACCAAATGTCCAGTATTGTTTTTGTACGAAAAAATCATTAGAATTATTGAAGCGATTATGAAAAAGGCTGAATTTGAATTTGTTGTGCGTAGTATTGTAGAACAATTGGTTTCTTTTCTTATTGAGGACTACAATCTAGAAATGCTTGACGCTTTCGACAAGGTATATAATTCAAAGGTGATATTGTTGGTTCAGGACAAAAGTACAGGTTTGTATTTGCGAAGTGCCGCATACACATACGAATTTTTAAAAGAAGAACTCAATTTGCAGTAATTGGTAAAATTTTTAAAACCGGCCTAAAATGTTTTGTTGGTGTTGAAAAAAAATAACTACCTTTGCCAGCGAAATTTTCAGTATTAATTAATATTTAAATTTTAAAGAAATGGCTTATAAAATCAGTAACGACTGCGTATCTTGCGGTACATGCGCTGGCGAATGCCCAACAGGCGCTATCAGCGAAGGAACTCCTTATGTAATCAATGCTAACGAATGTGTATCTTGCGGTACTTGCGCAGGTGCATGCCCAGTTGGTGCAATTTCAGAGGAATAATAGCAGTCTGAAAAGAGATTGATAGGTTGTCGGAATGGCAACCTATTTTTATTTTTTTCAGTCATTCCACAAGTCAGAACATACACGCGATACGGAACGAGGAGCGTTGTAATGTTCGACTATGCGGAATCTCCTTAAAGAATGTTTGGTAAACTATTATTATTGAAAACTATGCAAAAGACTTGTCCGGAATGCCACAAAACATTTGAATGTTCGCAAAGCGAAAACTGCTGGTGTACTCGTATCACCATTCCCGAAGATGTTGCCAACTATATGAGAGACAAATACTTCGATTGTCTTTGCGAAGAGTGCGTAACCAAAATTTTAAAAAACAAAGAAAAAATTTTGTCAGGTAAATAAAAAGCACTACTTTTGCAGTCCGCTAAGGTACCTTGGCCGAGTGGTGAGGCACCAGTCTGCAAAACTGGGTACTGCAGTTCGATTCTGCAAGGTACCTCAAAACAAAAAGACATCCGATTGGGTGTCTTTTTATTTAAAACACAGCTGCAATTTTTCGTATTCCTTTTAGCATATCAATAAGCGATTTATCTTTTCTCGCTGTTTGCATATTGTATTTCGTTTGAAGATACATTAATGAGTCTGCTGGCACATCAAGAACCGCTTCAAACATTAAGGCAGTCTTTGCTGTAAGTGGACGATGCCCATTAAGTATTTCATTTACAACAGAATATGTTAGTCCCATTCTTTCTGCCAATTGACGCTGACTGATGCCACGATATTCTATTTCATCTTTCAATACTTCCCCTGGATGTGTCGGGTATGCACCGTAACCTAAATTTCCCATTTTTTCCTCCTTTATTTATAATGGTTTGACAATTCTATTATATTGCAGATGGTTATTCCATCTTTTTCTGATGACTTAAATTCTATCCTATACTGGTCATTAACGCGTACAGATTCCAATCCTTCCTTATCGCCTATCAGTTTTTCGTAATGCAAAGCCTGATAGCGATATAAGTCAGTAGTTTTATCAACAGAATCGAGAATATTTACCACGCGAATGTATTTCTTTACTATATAGGGTTGATAACGATGCTGTTTATCGTTTGCCTTTCCATAATAGAATAATTCACGAAGATAATCCTTTTCAAATTTTATATCCATCCACTCTATTAATTTTCGGGTACAAAAATAATAATAATAAATCATAATTCGCAAAATTTGCGAATATTTTTTACAAGTAGCTATAAAGCAATAGTTTACTAATTAAAATAACATCAATAAATCATTCTAATTTGTCAGCATATTTTTTTTCACTATTTTAGCACCCTAAATTTTAAAATTTAACAAGATGAGAAAATTTTGTTTGTTCATAATCATTGCATTGGCAAGTGCGTATTCGTTTGCGCAAAATGCATCTGTAACATTTGAAAGTGAAAGAGGCGAGCATTTCTGGGTATATGTAAACGGTAAGCAACAGAACCATCATCCGGAATCCTTTATACAAATTGACGGACTTTACGCCGACTGGGATTACAATATCCGCATAGTAATGGAGAACAAGCGCAGGTCGGAAATGTCAACGGTAATGCGACTTCATCATGGAAACAACAACTATTCACTAAATTGCAATTCACGAAGCGGACAAATAAACCTTAATCCAAAACATGGCAATCCACCTCATCCACAAAATGGCAATCACGGTCAGCACGGCAATCATAATCAACAGCCGCCTCATGGTCAATATCCTCCCAACGGACAATATCCATCTCAAGACGGTAACTTCCCACCGCAGGGTCAGTACCCACCCCAAGGCAATTTTCCACCTCAGGGACAATATCCACCGCAAGGACAGTTCCCTCCACAGGGCGGACATCACGACCATCACAATCCTCCACAGAATCCCAACCAGCCACCACAGGTTGTAGTTGTTGAACAAGCACCAGCTGAACCAGTAATAATGCCATGTTCAGAAGAAGATTTCATTGAAGCAAAACGCACCATTGAAAAAGCAGATTTCGAGCAGACAAAACTTACTATTGCAAAGCAGATAGTTGTATCAGAATTTATGACTGCAAGTCAGTTGGCAGAAATTGCACGCTTGTTCGACTTTGAACAAACAAAACTCGAATTTTTGAAATATGCCTACCAATACTGCTACGACCAGAACAAGTATTATTTGGTAAACAATGTATTCGATTTTTCTTCTTCGGTTGATGAGTTGAACAAATATATCAGCAGACAATAATATCCTTATAATGACGACAGAAAATAATAACTACAAAATAGCATTGTTGATAGATGCCGAAAACATCTCTAACAAATATGCCGATGGTATAATGAACAGTCTAACGCGTTATGGCAGAGTGATAGTAAAAAATGCTTACGTGTCGGTTGACGACAAAGGTGCTGTTACGCCCAATGCATGGATACATACATGCAAGAACAAAGGTATGCACCTAGTAACCCAAACACGCAATGCATCAGGGAAAAACTGCGTAGATTCGAAGTTGATAATAGATGCAATGGATATATTGCACTTAAACACAGATGTCGATTGTTTCTGTTTGGTTTCGAGCGACAGCGATTTCACCACTTTGGCATCACGGCTTCGCGAGACTGGCAAGTACCTTATTGGAATGGGCGAGAAGAAAACCATAGTTACTCTTCGTAAGGCTTGCGACGAGTTTATTGAACTTGAACGAGTTACACCAGATGAATCACTTGACAAGTATCGTAAAGCTGTTGCCGAAGGCGAAGATGTGCCGCCAGTATCGAAGGAATTCATTGCCAGCGCCGTCCGCCGTATGGTTGCCGACAACATGGCAAACGACAGGGTTACAAACCTCAGCGAAATAGGATCGCGCCTGAAAAAGATGTATCCCGACTTCGACTCGCGAAACTACAAATTTTCGCAGTTGGGCAAGTTCCTTGCCTCGCTTGACGGCTTGAGCGTCAATAACTCCGAAGTCGAGTTGGTGGCAATGAAGAAGAAAAAAGGAAACAAATAGGCTAGTCCTTTCATATTGGCATGATTATAACTTTGGCGATAATAACTGTCATTTATGCCTTGCTGATATTGGCTTTCGGTTATTATTGGCGTGAGGATGAAGATGCTAAGTCGTTTTCGGCTGGTGCTGAAAAACCTCTGGTGAGTGTCATTGTGGCATTAAGGAACGAGGAGAAAAACCTTTCTGCATTGATTGACAGCCTTCTCGCACAGACATATACAAAATGCGAATTTGTTCTTGTCGATGACCATAGCGATGATAATTCTTTGGCTATTGCAAGATCGTTTTCCGATTCACGGATAAAAATTATTTCTGCCAGCGATGAGGTTATAGGCAAGAAAGCGGCATTGAAGTTAGGATATGAAAATTCATCAGGTGACATACTTTTTTTTACCGATGCCGATTGCGTGCTAGGAAGTAGATGCATTGAAACAACCGTTGCAAAAATGCACTCCGAAAAAAGTCAAATGGTTTGTGGACCAGTGCGTTATTTTCATAAAAAAGGCTTCTTTCAGGGCCTTATGCAACTCGAGTTTCTTTCACTTACTGGCAGTGGTGCATCTGGATTTTTCATGGGACGACCTTTTATGTGCAATGGTGCCAATCTTGCTATTGAGCGAAAAATTTATGCCGAAGCCGATTTAAATTCAAAGTATTCCTCTGGCGATGATGTTTTTTTGCTTCATTATGCGCATAGTAAGTATAAGGTAGGTTTTGTTCAGAGCAGGGAAAGTATTGTCGAAACGCAAGGACCCGAAGGAATTTGCGACTTTTTCAAACAGAGGGTAAGATGGGCATCGAAGACAGGAGGGTATAAGAACGGATTTGCCATTTTTGTCTCCTCATTGATTTTTTTGATGTCTCTTGCGCTGATTGTTGCCTTTGTGGTAGGTTGCATAACTCCAATATATTTTATAGTGTATTTCTGCTTGCTGATGATGAAGCTTGTAGTTGACACATATTTCATTATTCCAGTGTTGCGATTTTACCGCATGGGCAAATTATGGTGGGCAATTCTTCCATTAACTATTATTTATCCGATTTATATTGTCTCTGTCGCTGTGGCAACGCTTTTTTATAGGCCGATGTGGAAGGGGAGAAGGGTTAGGGGCTAAGAGCTACGCTGTTTCTAGGTTTCTAAGTTTCAGTGTTTCTGGGTTTCTATGCTATTTTTAAGTTTCTTTGGGTAAAGGTGATGATTTGAAGGATGATTTATATAAAATACTAATTTTGCATCCGTAATTTTCATCAATGCCAGATACCAGCGACATATCAACATCAGGCAAAGTGACGGCGCAGGATATTCGTGTTTCCAGCAAGTTTACCGACTTTGCCGAACTGCCATCAAAGGGACATTGCCGTTTAACGAAAGCGCAGCGCTACGGAATGTGGAATGTGCTGAAAGGCTTGAAACCACAGTACTCCTCCGATCAGCAGTATGTTGAAATGCTCTCCAAGGAGTTCGCACTGATGGTCGGGTTGACGCACCCAAATATTGTTCGCACCTACGGGCACGAAAATGTTCCCGAACTTGGCGAGTGCATAGTTATGGAGTATGTGGATGGTCGTACGCTGGCTGACTTTATAGCCGAGAAACCATCGTTGGAGCAACGCAAACAGGTAGTTACGGAACTAGTGGATGCACTTTCCTATTGTCACAAAAAGCAGATTGTTCATCAAGACATTAAGCCGTCCAACATTCTAATAACCCACGATGGCGACCATGTAAAAATAATTGACTTCGGACTGTCCGATAGTCGCGAATGGGCAATACTGAAAGAACCTGCTTACACAAAGGCCTACGCAGCACCAGAACAGCTTGCTGGCGAAGAAGTGGACAATCGTACCGATATTTACGCTTTCGGTATTATACTTAGGCAACTGTTTCCGAAACGATATGGAGGCGTTATTCGCAAATGCCTGCAACCGCAGCGAGAAAAACGGTATTCTTCGGTAGAGACAGTTCTTAATGACATCCAACGTGCCGACAGAAGAAGAAAGAGGATGCCTATTGTCGCAATTGTACTCACTATTCTGATTGGATTGGCAATATTTATTGGTAGTAGGTTTGTTCAAAAGGAAGAACCTGCGGTTACAATTCCCGATACACCTGCCATTGAGCATAGTGACAAAGATTCTCTGCCTGTGGAAAATTCGGCGACAAATGAAATCCCGCAACAAACAAAGCCAAATGCTGTTGAAAATTTTGTTGCAGAGGAGAATATCGCCACAAATAGCGATGACGAACTTCTTAATCTCTACATTTCCAATATAAAATCGGAACTCGACAGCATCCAGAAACCATTCGACGAGAGAATAGAGTCAGGGGAAATCCTTTACAAGGAAGAATACTTAATACTTAGAGGCATTACATGGTATAAGATACTCATTCATATTCAGCAACACCGCCAGAGACTGCCGAGGAACAAGCAAAAAATATTTATGCAGCAGGTCAATGACTCGTGGTATGATATGGTAAATAGTTATGATGAGTACGACTCTGACGGAAATGATATATACAAAAGTTTTGAATCGCTACATAGTGAAGGTAAGATTTCTGATGATGAGTATGATAAATTGAGGGATGAGTATGCTGCTGAAGAATCGGAACTCTTTAGGCTTGTGGATATTCATGCAAAAGAAAGCCGAAAGAATCTCTGATTAGGTTTTGCTCGTACTTGTGAGTCCGCCCTTGTTGCCAATTACGAACAGTTCCTTTGTGCCGTCATCGAGTATGTGTTCCACATATAATGGTTCGTTGAGTGTGAAGCGTTCGCAGAGGAATGAATCTCCAACTTTCAGTTTTGCATTTTCCGATTCGGTCACATCAAACCGATTGTCGCCTTTGTAGCAAAGTTTCAGTCTTCGGTTGGGATTCCAGCGGATTTCTACCTTGTTGTCGGCGGTCAATTCGTTCGAATACAACGATTTTGCTACCACTCGGTGCGACGACTGCACACTTTCGGTTTCGCAGTAGTCGGTTACAAAGGTTTCCCAGTCGGGAAAGCCAGTGAAGCGAGCCAAGACATCGAGCGTTGCGGTGCGTACCGATGCATAGCCATCTATGTAGCCCCAGATTCTTTTCAGCGTGGATGTGCTGACTGTTTCCTTCAATCGACCTTGTATTTCTCCCGACAGGAATATGAAGTCGGTGGAAGTCTTGATGCTATGGTCTGCCGACTCCGATACCAACTGGCGCAAAAGTGCAATATGTTGTGGATTCAATGACATATTTCTTACATATAAAGTTTCGTGGCAAAGATAATACAGATTACAAAAGCTCGAATGGTTCTTTTATGGTTCTTTATGTGTGTTCAATTAGTGGTTTTTATGTTATAGAAATAAATAGATGTCAAAATGTTACAAAAAATAATAATTGTTGGTGTCAAAATATTACAAAAAAGTTGTATTTTTGCTATCGATTTATTACAAATAAAATGATATTATCATGATACAACGAACTGCAATACAATATCTTGAGAATTGGAGAAACTTTTTAGATCACAAACCGTTAGTACTTCGTGGTGCTAGACAAGTTGGCAAGACTACTCTTGTAAATCAATTTGCCACAGGATTTGACACATATCTATATCTAAACCTTGACCGTCGGCGAGACCGCAATTTGTTTGAAGAAGATGATATTCCAACTTTAATCGACAGAATACACATTCATTGTCGCAAACATAAGACCGAAGGAAAAACTTTGCTTTTCATAGATGAGATACAAAATTCTCCAGAAGCAGTCCGTTTGCTCCGTTATTTCAGGGAGGAAGCTCCTGAACTATATGTTATTGCCGCAGGTTCGTTGCTCGAAACACTGATTGACACACATATATCTTTTCCTGTGGGTCGCGTTGAGTATATGGCTTTGCGTCCTTGCTCGTTTGTCGAATTCCTAAATGGAATAGGCGAAGAGTATGATGCTCAAGTTGTTGCAGATTTATCTGCTGATGCCATACACGACAGGCTTATGAATCATTTTCTCAACTATGTGCTTGTCGGAGGAATGCCTGAAGCAATTGTGAAATATGCCGAACATAGGGATATACTGGCGGTAAACCCTATTTACAGCACCTTTTTGAACGCATATAGCGATGATGTTCAAAAATATGCACAAAATAAGACAATGGCAACCGTCATACGCCATATACTCAAGGAGGGGTGGACATACGCAGCGGAGCCTTTAAGTTTCAATAACTTTGCCGATAGCAATTATCGTTCTCGCGAAATGGGCGAAGCTTTTAGAACCATTGAAAGGGCTTTGTTACTTGAACTTGCTTATCCTGTGACTACAGAACAGATTCCGTTGATGCCCAATTACCGTCGAAAACCGAAACTATTATGGCTTGATACGGGTTTAGTGAACTATTATGCAGGTATAAGGAGCGAGATATTTAATGTAAATGATATTATGTCGGTATGGAAGGGCAGGGTAGCCGAGCATATTGTAGCGCAGGAGTTGATAGCAGAAAACTTTGAGTTTGGCACTCGTCGCAATTATTGGGTGCGCGAAAAAGTTGACGCATCGGCAGAAATTGATTTTGTGTATAGGTTTGGTAACAAAATAATTCCAGTTGAAGTGAAAAGTGGTACCAATTCAAAATTGCGTTCGTTGCACCAATTTATGGATAAGGCTCCTCACGACATAGCTGTGCGCGTATGGACTGGCAGGTTCTCCATCGATACGGTTAGAACGCCATCAGGTAAAGATTTTAGATTGGTTAACATACCATTCTACTATGTTGGACAATTGGACAAAATACTATCAAGATTACTGTAATACAAACTAGTAAACTGGGAAAAACAATTTTGAAAACAAAAATGCCAGAAATAGGTTCTTTTATGGTTCTTTATGCGTTTTTTTTGCAATTGTATTGGTTGTACGCCTTTCTATTTGTAACGAATATTGCTGATAATCAGCACAACAGCCACTTAAAATAAATTTTGTAGTTTTACTCTCGTTTCTTATATTTGCATTTGGTTTGGTTCGCCAAGCCGTACATATTGATTAACGAAGCGTTATGCTCGTCTTGTAATCGGGAACGTAGGAAATTTCTGAATTATAATGACAAGAGAGTATAAATGTTCGCGCATACAGCGTGGGCTATATATTACATCTACATTATAAGGTATTCCTACGACCTCCGATTAGAGAAGTGGTATATCAGTGCCACGCTTCTTTTGTATAATTTGCCTATTTGGTGCTGGTGGGCAGAAAAATTAATTTTTAATGCTTATAAAGGTATAAAAAAGAACCAAATTAGAACCAGCGAAGTCTGATTTTTTTTATATTCTTTTGCGGTGAGAAATTAGATTGAATTAACAGTTTTATTAATATTTAAATTTTAATACTATGGCAGAATTTAACATCAGCGGTCGTATGGCCGTAAAGAGCTTGAAAAAGCAGTTCAAGGAAGCTTTCGGAGCAACATTGAGAGTTTACAAGGGAAAACAATTTGCAGATGACGATGCAACATTGGCATCTATCCGCGTTGGCGACGCAAAGGGTGGCGAACTCAAGTGCGCAGGAAACCTCAAGGTTGGAAACTTCGAGAACAAGATGAAGGAATTGTTCGGCGTAACCGTACAGGTTGCCAACAAGGACGACAGTGCTTTGGCAAGCAACGACATTACTATTGCGGCAGCAGGAAAGTAATTGTTGATTTGATTAAAAGGTATGGGTGGATTATTGCACCTATACCTTTTTTTGTAAAATTTTGTAAAAGTATAAACAGAATAAAATATTTCGATATGGCAGATAAAGTAAAAGTTTACGGAAAAAGTATGAAGTGGTCGGCAATGGGTATCATCGGTGCATACGTAAAGATGTATCCGCAGGCAACACTTGACGACCTTAACAAGGCGTTCCCGCGCAATAAAATACTTGGTAGCGATGGAATTTTGCTGGACACAATTGAAAATCTTCAGAAGAAAGCAGCAGCAACTACAAACACCGATTTCGACGACAATGTAATTAAGGAAGCCATCGACAAGGAATGGCTTGTTACTCTCAACGATGGAACCCGTGTTTGCTTCTATAATGTAATGTGGACTAAGGACAATTTCCCGAAAATAGTGGAACACGGAAAATTGTACGACATAGTAATTGCAGATTTCCAAGAAGCCGAAAAAGGTTTCGGCAAGCGCGGAAGCTACACACTCGAGTACCTCAATGGTTATGTTCCGCCTGCACCTAAGAAGCGTATTCCTATATGGGTGTGGATTCTCTTGGCTATAATTATAATTGCAGTAATAATCATTCTTGCACTGCGCGGATGCAGGGAACAGCAGGTTGTTGTACAGGAAAAGATTGTCAACGATACGGTTGTTATACACGATACCCTTTATGTACAGCAGATTGAAGAAATTGAAAAGAATTTCAATGCAGCCGAGTTCATACAAGGCAAGGCCGACCTGTCGGAAAGTGCAAAGTTCGTACTGCACGACTTGGCAAAGGTAATGCAGAAGAATCCGCAGCTTCGTTTGCGTCTCGAAGGACATACATCTGCAGAAGGTGATGCTGCTTTCAACCAGAAACTATCGGAAGCTCGCGCTCAGGCAGCCGTTGATTTCCTTATAAACCACGAAAGCATAGATGCATCGCGCCTTGAGGCTGTAGGAAAAGGCTCTTCGGAACTGAAGAACACCGATGACCCGATGGCATCGGAAAATAGAAGAACTGAATTTATTGTATTAGAATAAAAATAAATAACAACTAAATTTAAAGAATATGGTACAGAAAACAAAAAGCGGAAAGGTGGACAAGCGCACCAAGGAAGGCAAGGAGATTGCCGCCCGTATGGCAAAGGCCCGCAAGGCAAAAGGTAGTTTAAAGAACAGATTAAAAAGATTGTTTAAGTAAAAAATTAGGAAAGAATGAAGACTAGTATTGAAAACATAGCAACATTCCTTGCTGCCGCAATTATGGCAGACGGTAAATATGATGAGGCTGAAAAAATAGCATTGGGTGAAATCGCTGAGGCTTTCGAGCTGAAGGAAGAAGAACTCATTAATGCTGTTGATGCAGAAATAGCAAATCAGGAAAAGCTCGCTGACAAGAAGTTGAAGGAACATCTCTGCGTAGCAAGCACTTTTGTAGAAGGCGAAGAGAACATGTATATCTTCGAGGCAGCACTTGAGTTGATTCTTGTTGACGGCGTGCTTACTGCCGACGAAGTTAATGTCATGTTCGATGTGGCAGATGTTTTGGCAATCAGCCAGAGCGATGCAGTTCTTATGCTTGCCGATATGGCTAAGGAAGAACCAGAATTAGAGGTAAAAATTAATTGCTAACATTTAAAATTAAAGATTATGGCTGGAATATCAGTTAATGGTAACAAGAAGATTGCTACTCTTCAAAAGGAATTCAACGAGCAGTTCCCATATTTGCAATTGTGCATTTTCTATAGTTATATGCGGAATGAGAAGTCAAAAACACAGCTTAGTGGAGACAAGACTTTGGCTTCTGTGCGTCGTGGAAATGGAACTGGCAAAATTTCTATAAGTGGGAACAAAAAGATTTCTTCTTTGGAAAAAGAATTCGACAAAGAATTCGGTTTGTATGCACAAGTTTGCTACACATCAAGTGATGGTAAGGGGTATTATACTTCCGGTTCTTCAGATTTGATGACACTTTCTGCTTTCAACGAATTTTGCAAAAAGAACAAATGCAAAAAAGGCGTATGGAGATAGTACGATAATTAAGCGGAGAGACTCAGGTTTCTCCGCTTTTATTGTATAAGCAAAAAAGATTTGAAAAAATGAGATTGTTTCGGGGTTTGTCTTTTTCGTGGAAAAGAGCACTGGGTATCAGTGGCCTGAAGACCAAGGTGGCTCGCAAGACTGGTATTCCAACCACAAGGGGAGGTATGGAACGCAAGGTTGGTAGAGCTGTAGTAAAGGCACTCATGGGCAGTAAGACAAAAAATGGAAGAAAGAAAAAATAAAAGGATATGTCTGCAGTCCTGAAGATGCGGGCGGAAAGGTAAAAACTTAAAAATTATTATTATGGCAACAACAACTAAAAAGACAACAACGACAAAAACTGCAGCAAAGAAAACCACTACGGCTAAGCCCGCTGCTAAGAAGACTACAACTACAGCTAAGCCAGCAGTAAAAAAGGCTGCTCCGGCAAAGACCGCAGTTGAAATTTCGGTAACTGGCAACAAGAAAGTATCAACCTTAAGAACTGAGTTTAATAAGAAATTCCCATATCTAAACTTATATGTATGTTATAGTTATGGAAGAGATCTGGTAAAAAAGGGTGAGACATTAAATGCAAGAATTCCAGATGATAAGACTTTAGCTTCTGTTCGCCGTGCCAATTCGGGTGGAGATATTTCTATCAGTGGCAACAAGAAAATCAAGAGCCTAGAGAAAGAGTTTGATACAGTATTTGGATTATATGTTCAAGTATGTTATGAGAATAGTGACGGAAATAGATACTACACTAGCGGGACGGCAGATGAAAAGACTCTTTCTGCTTTCAATGCAGAATGTGAAAAGAACGGTTGCAAGAAAGGCGAATGGAAATAGTACGATAAACAAGCGGAAAAAAACTTTGGCCTTCCGCTTGTTTTGTATATGACAAAAAATAATAATCTAATAAAATTTGTTTAATCTGTTTGAGGTGAATAATATTAAGCCAGTCGCGCAATTGCGACAACAAATACTCGACAGACATTTGGAAGTTGAGAAATGCTCTGGCATATATCGTTGGTGGTTTCCAAAAGACATCGCAGAAAATTTGCTTGCACATTTCAAAAGCACAATGCCGAAGAATAGTCAAAAATTACAGGAACGGAACATTGAAGGAACTCCGTATCTCACGTTATATTTTGGCATAAGTAGCAATATGCGTAGGCGAATACGCTGGCACATTTGCGGTCCGTTCAAGAGTTCTACACTACGAAGGACACTGCGTGCCATTATCGCTCCAAAAGAGGATGACAAAGCAGCGGAAAAGATGGTAAACCAAATGATAGACTCTTGCTTCTGGGAGTGGGATTATACAGAGTCTGCAAAATTGGCAGAAGATCATGAAACAAAAGAACTTGCTCAAGAAAAGTATACATACCCACTAAATATCAGCAAGAACAACACGGTTACATCCGAATGTATTAAGGAGTTGAGGTGCATGAGAAAAGGCAATCAAAAGTAATGTCGAAAAGCCATTAATCGCAGGCAAATAAGAAAAAATTATGAGTAAAGAATATTACAAGAAGAGAATTATTGACCTTCGCGCAAGTATGCAGAAGGAAAAGGAAGCTAAAAAACGCGATAATGAATATTATGCTAGATTAATAAAGAGCGCAACAACTCCATCGTCAAAAGCATCTTACCGCAAGTCGAAAATTGACCATGCAGCCAGCCACGACCGCAATATCGAGTCGCTGAAACGGCAGATTGAAAGCGCAAAGGAATCGCTGAAGAGAGAAAAGTAATAGAACGATGAGAAAGTTTTTGGAGCGTATTTTCCTGAACGAGAAGTTCATATTTGCAGTAATACTTCTCAACGCCTTTGTGATATTTGCCGAGGAGAGCGAAATTGACAATCTTGCCCTGCAAATTACCGACATAGCGTGTACATTTATCTTCATTATCGAGATGATAGTGAAGCATATACACCTTGGATTCAAGGGATATTGGAAGTCGGGATGGAACAGGATGGACGGAATACTTGTGATTCTGTCGTTGCCGTCGGTGGCATCGCTGTTCTTGCCAAAGGTCGGAATAGACCTTTCGATACTGATGATTTTCCGTCTGTTGAGAGTGTTACGCTTCTTCCGCGTAATGCACTTTTTCCCCAATTTTACACAAATCATAAAGAATTTCAAGCTTGCAATGAAGCAGTCGTATGCAATATTGCTGGCGTTCTTTGTGATAATTGTGATTTTCGGACTTGTCAATTGCGCGTTGTTCAAGGAAATAGCTCCCGCCTATTTCTCAACTCCGCTCGATTCGATATATGCAATTTTCCAGCTTTTCACCGTGGAAGGCTGGTATGAGATTCCAAATACAATAGCAGAAGCTACAAGTTCGACGATAGGCAGCCTTGTGAAGTTTTACTTCTGCTTGCTGCTCATATTGGGCGGAATCATTGGTATGTCGTTCATCAATTCAATCTTTGTCGATGCAATGGTAAGTGACAACAACGACGATGTAAAGCAAAAACTTGAGGAATTGGAAAAAAAGATTGACCAGTTGCTGGAAGAGAAAAATGAAAATAAAAATAATAGATTATGAGATATACATTTAAATCAACAACATCGGCCCTACTTGGCAACGGCAGAGGTGCAGATGTCTTTACTCCGTGGAATGTTATAATCGATACCGATGAGCAGACAATTACGCTCACAAAACGGAACAGGATAATGATTGGTGTTGACGAGGACACTATTGCATTCCGCTTCATACGCCGTGTTACCATCGACCAGCATGTGTTTGGTGCCGACATTACAATAAAGGCCGTTGGTGGCACACTTACCGCATATAGTATGGACAAGAAGGATTGCAAGAAGATAAAGGAAATACTTATGGAGTACAATAATACGCGACGGAAAGGCGGAATTGTATTTGCGTAGGAATAAAAAATAACAATATATGGCATTATTTAATAAGAATAAAGACAATGAGAAACCAATTGAACTTCCAACGGTTTCGGCAGAAGTGGTAAAGGCGCAGATAGAACAGAACTGCTATTTGGAAAGCGACGATATTGAAACTATGTTTGGCAAGTACGAGGCCTTGTGCAACCTTGATATGGAAAATTTAAACAAAGCACAGAAGGAAAAGGTTCATAGCGCAAAGTTGCTGTTTGTCAATAGTATTAAGTTGCCCAAGGAAGATAAGGAAGGTTTGCTGAACTTTATTGCGCATTCTTTGTTGTATGTGAGGACTTCTGCGTCTCAAGATGCACTGAAGTTAGCATCGAAAGTTGGTTTCACTGCATTGAAGACTGTTTCTGTTGCGGGCAAAATTGCAACATTGGGTATGGGAAGCAAAGTCCTGAACAATGTGGAAAAGGTCGCCAATAAGGCTATGACGACAGATGCGCTTGAACTTGTAAATGCATGGACTATAAAGATAGATTCGGCATTTGCAGCAGCAAAGAAACTTGAAGGCAGTTTCCTTAACAAGGATAAGGACTTTGCTGACAGACTGAATGACTTGAAGAAGCAATACGAAAATGCATAAGTTGCGGTTATTACAATGCCCATAAATCCGAGGAATATACCAATGTCGCTGAGTTGCAAAACAGTTTTGAATTTGTAAAAACCTTAGTTTCAACCTTATGAAGTTGTTCCCGACACAAATCAGGATGATAGAATATGGCAAAATGTAGTATACAGGATTTTTCGCCGCGTACTGAGGAAGCATTGGCTTACTATGTCTATTTGCTGGTCGATCCGCGCGACGGCAAGATATTTTATGTCGGCAAGGGCAAAGGCGACCGCGTGTTTGCTCATTTGCGTTGCGCTCTTACATCTACAACAGAAACCGACAAGCTTGACATTATCCGTAGTATTGTAAATGCAGGAATGGACGTGCGCTACTATATTGCTCGTCACGGAATGAAAGAAGACGAGGCTTTCTTGGTAGAGAGCGTACTTATTGACTTGCTGACTTTTAGCGATTTTGCATCGGTAGCCAACATTTCAAACATTCAGGCAGGGCATCACCAGTTCGACAGGGGAATAAAGACCGCCGAAGAACTGGATGCATTGTATAATGGCGGAGAATTGGCAACAACTGACTTTGTTGACAAGATTATGACAATAAATATCAACGGAACATACGGACTCAACAACGAGCTGCGCCCGAATATCTATGAAGCTACGCGAAAGTATTGGAAACTGTCGCCAGAGCGTGCAAAACTGGTGCAATATGTGCTTAGCGAGTATCGTGGAGTTGTAAGGGCCATATTCGTCCCGCAATCGTGGAGCAAATCAGAAAGCCGCTGGATGTTCGATGGCTATGAAATCACAGCAGAAAACAATCCTGAAATATACCACCGTTATATTAATAAGAGCGTTCCGAAGGTAAGAGGTATGGCAAACCCGATAAGGTATTTTAATGTATAAAACATCACCAAACGATTCTAAACAAAAAATAACATAACTATGAAATCCAGTATAATTGATGTGCCTCGTAAATATTCGGAGGCTGATTTGTTTGGTATCCAGAAATACCAGAATGCATTGATAAAGTTTATAAGGCTCACCGACACGCCAATCACAATAGCCTTGCAAGGTGAATGGGGCAGCGGAAAGACTTCGCTTATGAACCAGCTCCGCTACGAGTTGTGCGACAAGGACGATGCTCCGTATTTCTCTGTGTGGATAAACACTTGGCAGTTCTCGCTTATGAAAACGCCGTCGCAGGCAATTATGAGCATACTCGAAGGATGTATAAACCAGATTGGTGCGCTCAACCCTAACGAACACAAGTGGGACGAGAGCAAGAAGAAAATCGGCGGCATCTTTAAAAAAATGGCTTCGGTTGGCGCAAAGGTGGCTGCCAGCACTGTTGGTGTTGACGGTGATGTGGTTGAGGGTCTGTTCGGCGGCGAAAGTTCCGAATCAGACATTTTGCAACTGAAGGGCGAAATTGCAAAGCTGATTGACGAAGCTCTGAAGTCAAATCCATCGAAGGTTGGCTTTACCTTCTACATTGACGACCTTGACCGTATCGACCCACCGGTAGCCGTGGAAATACTGGAACTTCTGAAGAACATATTCGACCTTGACAAGTGCGTATTCATCCTTGCAATCGACTACGACGTGGTAATCAAGGGGTTGAAATCGAAATTCGGCGAACTTACCGACAAGAACGAGCGTGAGTTCCGTGCATTCTTCGACAAGATTATCCAGTTACCGTTCTCTATGCCAGTTGCTTCGTACAATGTTGATACTTTCCTAGTTGATGCATTGCAGAAGATAGAGTTCTTTACATCGAAGGAACTGGAGGATGAAACCTTGGCAGAAAACCTTAGCGAAATCGCTCGTCTCTCTGTAGGTTGCAACCCGCGTTCGCTGAAACGACTGAGCAATACGCTGTCGCTTATTTCCATCATCAACGAGGGCGATGACGATAACGAAGAAAATGATACCAATTCTGCACAGACCAAGCTTATAAACTTTGCGCTTGTATGTATGCAGATTGCTTATCCGTTTGTTTACAACCAGTTGGCAGAAGAACCCGATTTCAAGAAGTGGAACGAGGGCATTGCCGCAAAGTTGAAGTTGCGCCATCTGACGGAAGAAGAAAAGGAAAGTCTTAATGCTGCCGATGAATTCAACGAAGAGTGGGAAAAAGTTTTGTTCCGTATGTGCCAGAAAGAGACATACCTTAGTATTCGCGCTTTCCAAGTTTCGGGACTGCTCAACAAAATAGCCGAAATAATTAACAACGATGAAAACTTGGGAGAGATAGTCGAATCTGTTATTGCACTTTCGGCTGTTACCAACTTGAAGGCATTCGATAGTACACCTCAAAATAAGAGAAAAGTAAGTCAAGCTGCTAATGATATTATTGTTTTCTTTGAAAAATTCGTTGCTGATTTGAAACCATCCATTCCGTCAATTAAAGCAGCCAAAGGTAAGACATACGGCAGAATATACGACCGCAATGGCTATTTTGGAACAAGATTCCTCTGCTCGCCAAAAGATAACTCCTTCACTTTACAGATATATACAGAAAATCGAGATATGGTGGAAAAGTTTAATACTTTAACTAATACTGAATTGAGCAAATATCATTTTAATTACCATCTTGGAAAGAAAAACCAGAATCTTCATAAATGGGAAGCTCAATTAGATGGCGATTATCGTGTAGATACAGAGAATATTAAGCAGGCTTGCATAGAGTTTTATAATGCGGTGGTAAAATTGTAAAAAATCACATTCGATAAACATTATATCCCCCACTCCCGTTTTTAGAAAGGCGGGAGTTTTTTGTGTAGTTTAGAGCACATATTCCTATCATAAGCATATTGATTATGGCATATTTACGTACCGAAATATTTAGAAGAGATTTCTTCATATTGGAAAGTATTATTTATGTTTTAAAAGTTGGTCGGCGGAGAGATCTGCCGACTTTTTTTAGCAACAAAATATGAAAAAATGAAATGTTTTGGGAATATTGTAGGGTTAGGTTTCAAACCTGACCCTACAATTTATTATTCGTATTCAGATGCTGTCTTTCATTACCAGATGCTGAAACAAGTTCAGCATTCCTTTTTTTAGAAACGCCGCAGGCATAGAAACGTGCAGCACATTGAAACGGCGAAGCCATTCAAACTGGCGCAGCCTATCATTCTACCGTTACCCTAATTCCTTTGCTATGGCTTGTGTATTCGGGTGCATACATGCTCTGGATGGTGGTTATGCCGTTTGAGAAGTTACCCTTCTGTGTGGCAATAACCTGATATTCGAACACATATGTTCCCTTTGGCAGAATGTCGATGAAGAAGTTGACAGATGCGTCCTTTATTGCCTGATAGTAGCCAAGGGCATTCTTGAACCTGTATCCCGAAAGTTTTTCGGTTGGCTCGAATGCCGAGGCACGCATATCCTTCAGGTGGACATATTCCATGTTGCGGTCAACTTCGATTTCGATGCGGACTGTTACCTTGTCGCCGACCTTGAGTTTTGCATTCTTCTGCGTAATTGGTACGATGACTTCCTTGCCATTTTCCACGCGGTTGACAAACAAATCCTTGCGAATCTTCAGCGGAGTGTCCTCGAAGCCTTTTATCTTGTCGATGTCCTCGTAGTACTGCCAGTAGATGCTTCCCCATGCAACTGTGCTATCTGCCTTCGTTACCGAAACATCACTCCACGACTTTGAAATTTCGTCCTTCTTCCACATTTTCTTGTAGTAGCCAGTGCCTTCCTCGGTCTTTTCAGTAGCAAGGTCTATCATTTTTGTGCCAAGAGTGATTTTCGGATAGTCGGTATTGGTCAGGATGGTTTTGCCATCGAGCATCAAAGCATATACGGCTTCGGCAGTTGCCTTTGTGCTCTTCCAGCGGTTGGTTTGCTTTTGTTTTAGCAACCAGACTTTCATGTCGTTAACATCCTGATGCTCGCCCATTTCCTCGAAAAATTCAATAAGCAGTGCTTGAGTTTCGATACCGCTGTTGTACCAGTACCAACCGCGCTCCAAATCCCAGTACATTCCAAGTTCTTCGCTGTGCTGCGCGTATTCCTTCAACGATGCCACAATTGCCTTTGCAGTTGCGGTACGACCACTACGGTTCATTGCAAGTCCAAGCATTCCGCGCATGTAGAAACCACAACTAACCCATTCTTTTTCGGCAAGTTTCATATAGTCATCAAAGACTTTCTTTTCGCTCTTGTCCAACGGATAATCCTTTAAATAGAATGAGCGAACATAAAGGTAATGTATCTGCAAGTAGCCAAGTGTCAGGTGCTTGTCCTTCATTTGCCAGTTGTAGATTTCACGAATTTCGCGGTCGGTGTACTTAATGGCTTTCTTAATCATGCCTTCCATCGACGAATCGGGGAATTTCACGCCAAGTTTCTTCAAATGTCCGTAGTTACCAACAATATGTTGGGTTACATACAGGTTTTCCTTCATTCCATCGAACCAAGGCCAACCGCCGTTTGGCTTCTGCATCTTCGATAGCTTTTCGGTGGCTTTCTTGGTTTCCGCCTTTATGCGGTTCATATCGAACAGGATACCAATGTTTTGCTTGCATTCGGCTTCACTTTCAGCATCGAGGAGCCACGGTGAATTTTCGAGGATTACTGCTTTAAGTTCCTCGTTGCGCTGCAGGTTCGACTTCATTGTTTCTGCATCGGTATTTTTCCATGCCTCGAACATGGTCTTTATCTTCGGGTCTGAATTTGCTACGTGCGAAGCGATGAGGTTGGAATAAATGCGCGAGAAAGTCTGTTCGGCACATTCGTATGGATATTCCATCATGTATGGCAGCGCAAGCACTGCGTACCAGGCAGGATTTGAAGTAAATTCGAGAGTATAAGAGTAGTTTTCAAGCGTATTGGAATTGTTGTCCTTCATTGATTTGAACGAGAAGTTGGTTGTTCCTGCACGGCGAACTGGCAACGGCATAGTTTCGGTTACCATCATGCGGTTGGTAAGTATCGGCAATACTTTTTCCTCGCCATCTGAATGACCGTCGGCTATTGCAACGATTCGCGCCGAAACAGAACCCAAACTCATTGGAACATCAATTTTCCATTCTACCGAAGTGTTGCGATTTGCATCGGCACTAAACGAAACCATATTGTTTTTCAGGAACTTGCTTGTTATATCATCGGAATTTTCGGTACTGATGAATTCAATTTTCGCCTTGCCTGAAATTGCATTTTCGGTCATGTTTGCAATCTTAGCCGAAATGTACATTTCATCGCCTTCACGCATAAAACGTGGCAGATTTGGCGTTACTGAAACCTTCTTCTGGGTTATTATGCTTTGGCTGGTACTGCCGACCTTCATGTCGCTTGTGTGGGCAAGTCCGAACATGTTCCAGCGTGTGAGACTTTCGGGCATTGTGAACTTGATGAATATATTGCCGTCCTTGTCGGTAACAAGGTCGGATGCAAAATATGCAGTCTCGTTGAAGTTGGTACGCACCTCTGCATTGTCAAATGCTTCGCTTTCCTCCTCCGAAATCTCAAGTTCAGCAGCTTCGTCATAAACGGCGGCATCGTTTGAAGCTAGTTCGCTCTTCAATGCGACTTCCTCTTCAACAACAGCACCTCCTGCTGCGTTTGCTCTATATAGCACGCGACCAGACTTATAATCAGTGGTATATGCCGAGTAATATGCGTTTATCGCATTGAAGAAATAAGGTTCTGGATAAGGTGTGATTTCGTAAGTCGTTTTTGGATAGGCATATTCGTACCAATGTCCGCCTTCGCTCTCGAAACCTGTTGACCTGAAATTGTAATTGGTGTAGTTTGACGAATACGGCCATAATCCCCACGAATGCGATGCGTAGGAATCGAGCGAAGCATCGTAAATGGTTGCTGCAAGTTCCGCATCGGCGGGTTTGCCGTTCTTGTCGGTAATCTTTATCTGCCACGATTCCTCTGATCCAGGCAAGGTCTTGTCGCGGAAAGTAACGAGGTCAACATCGAGTTGCTTGTTCTTGCGCTCTACGCTTATAGTCTTGTTGCAGGAGAATGACTTGCCGTTGCGGACGAATATTGCCGTAATGTTGACGTTTCCGTAGCATTTTTCGGTGATTGGAATCTCGATGTCCTTGATTTCGTTGCTAATGTCAATGGTCTTTACATCAAGTTTATCCTTGCCGATTTGTATTGTATAATAAACCTTTACATCTTTGAACGACGAACCGAAGCGCATTTTTACCTTGTCGCCGATATTTGCACTGGATTGTGTCAATTCGAAATATGACGGTGCTACATACGGCATTGCCTTGGATGATTTGTCGGTAATGCGGAAATAGCTTGTGTCGTAAACCTGGTTGCCGTCCTTGTCCTTCGATTTCAGCGTTATCATGTACGAACCAGCCGTAAGTTTTGCATTCTTGCCAAAGGCAATTGGTGTTGTGTCGGCTGTGTTTGCCGTACCTTTCAGGATTGATGACTGAACCTTGCGGTTTTCGAGCGAATTTTCGTTGTCGTATTCAAGTGCCGGACAAAGTTTTTCCCATTCTTCACGGCTGTACATATTGCGGTCGGTGGTCTTTCCTGTCGATACGGTTGTACGCGAAGGTTCTGCAAGTTTATCAATTTTGTATTCAACAATTGCATCTATGTGGTTGCCCGAAATGTTTTCGCTGTAAATCTTGAAATTCTTGAATTCGCTTAATTCATTGGTTCCCGATATGTTGCACGATACCCACAGCGATGTGCGCGAAACACTCAACGACTTTTCGGCAGTGTGCGATTCTCCGTTTATGTCGGCAACTACAACATCGACCTTGTAGCGGTTAACATCGTTGAAACATTCCTTTGCCACGAAGCATATTGTAAATTCACCATTCTCATCGGTAGTTAATGTTCCATCGGCAAGATGTTTCTTCTCGTCGCTACCGCCACGCCACCACCAGCGCGAATATGACGAGCAGTTGACATTGAAATTAACAGTTGCATCGCTTAGCGGTATGCCCGAATAGCTGACTGCACGACCTTTTATGCATACCGAATCGCCAAACGAAACTTCATCGGTAATGGCATCCATCTCAATTTCAAATGTCGGACGCTTATATTCTTCAACCTTTATATTTTGGTAACCAGACACATATCCTGAACCTCTGGCATTTATACTGAAATTTCCTGTAAGCACATCATCGGGAATACGGAACGAACCGCTTGCGCTTCCGAATCTGTTTGTAACAACGGTAAGACTGCTTACTTCCTTGCTGTTTACATCATTTAGTTTTACAAAAATGGTGTCGTTGGCGATGACTTTGTATTCGTTTTCGGAACCGGAATATTCAATTGCCTTGAAGTAAACGGTCTGTCCTGGACGATATATTGCTCTGTCGGTCAGTAATTTGATGGACGAATGCCGATTATCATCTGAGTAGTATCTGCTTTCGCTTACTCTGAAAAGCATGTCATCGTCACCTTTCTTGACGCTAATTTTCGTATAATAGTAATCGGACTTGGAGGCATCGTATGCAAATTCACCGTTTGCGGAAGTTTCGGTCGAAAGCAGAGTTTCTGTGTTCTTGTAATGGTCAACAGTAACCTTTACCTTGACATTTGGCACTGGTTTTCCCGAAATCCTGTCGATTACGACATATTTTGCTTCATCGATTCTAAGCAGGGCAAACTGCGACACTGATACCAGCGAATATTTGATTTGCTCACCGTTTTCGGTTCCGATAAAGATAGCGTAAAAACCATTTGGCAATCCGTTTACAACATAGTAGGTGCTGTGAGTAGAATAGTCGCCGGTTTCGGGCAGGGTGATTGTAGTTTCGGAAATGCCCTTCGAGGTGTACAATTTTTCCATCTCACTTTTGTTATTCCTGAAATCGTCGAAGTCGGACGCCTTGCCCGAAATCTTCACCACTTTTACCTTTACCTTGTCGATGTTGGCGTATTCGATGTGGATAGGAATATTCTCATCGGGATGTACAATTTTTTCCGCATTAATCTTTAGTTCTGGGAACTTTATTTTTTCGAGTTTGTTGGTGCAGATGCTTATGTATTTGCTGTCCTTGAACTGCGCCACTGTGGCTTCGAGAAGTTTTACAGCATCAACCAAATCCTTGCTTGACTTTTCCGACAAAATTTCTGCGATTTCGGCATTTATGAAAACAACGCTTTCCAGTCCGGCATATTTCTTTGCAGCATCGTAGTAAAGTTCCAGAATCTTGTCGTCCTTGCCCCTCTGCCTGCGTGCCGAATATTTGATTCGGGTGTAGTCGATAAATGAGAAAACTGCATTGTTCGACAGGTTTTCCGAAAGCATCTGCTGCATGATGTACAGACTTGCCATTTCTGCATTTTCGTCCGAGTTTTCGATTTTCAGTTTCATGAAATCGTTGGCGTTGCAGAAGAAACTCTCATCGAGGTTGGTGCTCGAATAATAATAGCGGTCGAGTTTATCCAACTGCTTTATAACAGAATATGCTAACTTATCGAAAAGTGTTGGGAAGTAGTCGTCAACAGCTTTTAAATCGCTGAAAAACTCCTTGAAATCATTTGCTTCCACTTTTTTAAGTTCGGGATTTACGGCAAGTTTGTAATGGCTTATTATCTGCTTCTTGAACTCGTTCTTGTCGTAGAATTCGAGGCGCGAACCCTTGCTGTCGGCGGAATCGCTTACTACCGAACGAGTGTCGATGCTATAGCGGTTGCGCGAATAATAGTTCTGGTACATTGCACCGATGAGGAAATTGCAAATATGTTTACCTATGCCTTCCTGCACATTTGCCTGCTCTTCGAGAAAATCAAGAGCCTTGAGACTACCGTCCTGAGATGCTTCCACAAGGAATTTTGTCTTGTAGGTTATTGCCTTTATCTGTTGGTAATCATTGTGTTCCTTTGTAGCAAGCGACAAAATTGCCTCCACTTTTTCCAATGCCGACTTAGGCAAGTCCTTGTACTCCAACTCCTTGACTTCCTTCCAAAGTTTTTCGTATTTGTCTGGTTCATCGGAGAATGTTCCTGCCGAACTTCTATAAACAGCGAATGCAGAAATGCCCAATGTTGCTAAGGCGATGATGGTAAGTATCAGAATAATCTTTTTCATATCAAGTCGTTTTTGTTTAATAACGCAAAAGTAAGCAAAATATTGGGGCATCGGCATAAAGTGTGCCAGAATTGACTTGTTAAAAAAAACATTTGCATATTTAAATTAGTATTGTATTTTTGCAGTTTTTAATTCAATTTATTTTTAAACTTAAAAAATCGTATGTTTATGAGAAGATTTTTGTTTATTATCGTTGTAGCAATATTATTTTGCTTAAGTTTTTCAAGTTGCCATGTTTCGAGCAATGTAATGAGGGAACCGAATGTAAGGTTTGAGTTCAATTCCAATGACATTACATTGTCGGAACAATTTTCAGCAGAGGCTACGACAATAAAAGTTCTTGGCATTAACTGGAAGAGGTTGTTCAAGAAATCAGAAGATGGTTACATCAACAATGCAAGCATTCCGATTCTTGGTTCTTTCATAGATGATCAGACTGTAAATGAAGCTATGTACAAATTGATGGAAGAGCATCCTGGTTACGATGTTGTGGTTTATCCGCAGTATCACAAATATGCTCACAAACCAGTTTTGGGGACTAACATTTATTCCAAGACAACGGTAAAAGTTACAGCAAGATTAGGAAAGTTGAAATAACAATTTTTTGAAATGTTACACAAAAAATCGGTCGTGGTTTACTATGGCCGATTTTTGTTTTAGTAAATTGGCAATATTCATTTTATTCTTATTATCCCCGAATAATTTATGTGCTGATGTTTTTTCAGATAGTCGAAAATAATGTTGTTTGAGTGGGGATATTCTTTGCCATTGTATCTGTCGTTGAATCCGTAAACGCTTGCCATGTAGCTGTTTATGGCGATGTTGTATTTTGCATTGGGATTAAAAGGTTTTCCGTTATCCAATATGATTTCCATGCTTTCAACCTCTTCGTACTCGTTGACTTTCAATATAATATTACATCCAGAACAAAGCATCGGAAAATCCTCAGTTTCTGTATATGCCTTATTCATCATGTCCAAAATTTCCTGTCCGCTGACTTTGTATTTCATAATGATATTGTCGAACGGATCCATTTGGTAGATGTCTTTGGCGGTAATTTGTCCCTTAAGTAGCGATTTCAATCTAACGCCACCGGGATTCTGGAAAGCCATGTCCGACTTTGTGCGCTCGCGAATTGCATCTGCCATAAAGTAGCCTAGTTGTTCTTTGGTGGTGGTGTCCGCATCGGTGTAGCCTACAACTTGACTGAAAATATCGAGACTACCGAATTCGTTCACCAGCTTCTGTATTTTTTCGTCCTTCTTTGGGAAATCCTTGATTGAAAAAACCTGCTGTGCCTTGTAGTCGATTTTTCCATTTGTAAAGTAGAACACACTTACCGTCAGGTAGTTTAGATTCTTGCCTGATTGGGTTATCATTGTGTTTCCGATAATCTTTGTGCGTTCGATTTTTTTGTGCGAATGTCCTCCGAAAATAGCATCGAACTGAGGAAACTTCTTGGCAATCTCAATGTCGGCTTCTAGTCCGCAATGCGAAATGAGGAAAAGCATGTCGCATTCTTTGCGCAGGAACATATATTCGGACAGTACATCTTCTATTGGCTTGAAAGATACACCTTGGGCATATTTAGGATGAAAGTCTGGGATTCCGTTTGCGCCTATTTGTATCCCACCTATGAAACCGATTTTTAATCCTTTGTAGTCGATAATTTTGTATGGCTTAACATTTATGCTGTCATCGAAGTAGGCATTGGCGCATACATAGTCGAAATCAGACCAATTCACAACATTGCGCAGACCATCCAAGCCAATGTCAAACTCATGGTTTCCAAGTGTTGACAAGTCGAAATGCACCTCGTTCATGAGTTTTGTAATGGGGTAGGAGGGTTTAGGATAGCGGTCGTTCACTGGATGACCTGTACGGTTGTCCCCGGCTGAAATAAGCAGGATGTCAGGATATTGTTTGCGCAGAGTGTCAAGTAATGCGGCAAACTGCGGAAAGTTGTCGATGTTGCCGTGCATGTCGTTCACCGATACCACATACAGCACCTTTTCGTCTGCTTGCTGGGCATTGGCGTTGCCAACAGCTAGCAGCAATGCTACCGCGATGGTTGTGAGCAGTGTGAATATTTTGTGGTGCCTTGTAGTGCCGAGCATTTATTTTGTTATTTTCTGCAAAGAAAATGAAAAATTTGATGGTATAATACAATCAATAACCAAAAATTGTCGTATGTGTGGAATATTGCAATCCACTTTGTATGTTTGCATAACATTCTTCAATTTTTTTGTGGAAAATTTCTCCAAAAGCGTCTAAAGACATATAACCTTCGGGGATTTGGGCAGACATATCTTCAGAATACTGCGGTGTCGTTTTATATGGTTTTTTCATTCTTGGATAATTTCCGCAAAAATAATAACAATCATAACACAAAGTTCTATCTCATATTTTTTTAAACCAACATACTTATTCTTTCAAAACTTTCTCCTATCTTTACACGCTTTTTACTTGGTAATTATGAACATTACTTTGCTTGTGGTCGGGAAGTTGTTTAACATTGAAAATAGTAGGAATAAATGTCTAAAGAAATAGAAATAAGGAATAGTACGGCAGAATTTCTAATCTTTCAGATTGAAGGCAAGGAAGATGGTGTGCAGGTGCTGTATAGGGATGAAACGATATGGTGTACGCAAAAGGCAATGTCAGTATTGTTTGATGTGGGGATACCAGCCATAAGCAAACATTTGAAAAATATAATAGAATCCGGAGAATTGACTGCAAATTCAGTTGTTTCCAAAATGGAAATAACTGCCGATGATGGCAAACAATACAATACCGCTTTTTATTCGCTTGATGCCATCATATCTGTCGGTTATCGTGTAAATTCGGTGCGAGCCACCCAGTTTAGGCAATGGTGCACATATATTTTAAGGCAGTTTGCTATCCGAGGCTATGTTATAGACAAGAAACGCATGGAGAATGGCAGTTTCATCGGTGAGGATTATTTTGAGCATCTGTTGGCTGAAATTAGGGAGATTCGTTTAAGCGAACGTCGTTTCTATCAAAAACTTACCGATATTTATGCAACTGCCATCGACTATAACCTTGATGCTCCAACTACGCGGTTGTTTTTTCAAAAAGTTCAGAACAAAATGCATTATGCCGTTCATGGACATACGGCTGCAGAACTAATTATGGAACGCGCCGATGCAAAGAAAGAGCACATGGGGTTAACAACATGGGAAAAAGCCCCCAATGGTAAGATTGTAAAACCAGATGTGTGTGTTGCCAAGAACTATCTTAAGGAAAACGAACTGGAAGATATGGGGCGTCTGGTTAACGCAGTGCTTGATATTGCTGAGCGTATGGCGCAAAGGCATATCCCGATGACGATGGAGGATTGGTCGAAAAGAATTGATGCAATTCTCGTCGCTGGCGGTGATGCCGTTTTGGATGATGCCGGCAAGGTAACGACAGAAGATGCCAAAAATTTTGCAGAAACTGAGTTTGAAAAGTATAGAATAATTCAAGACCGTCTTTTCAGATCTGACTTTGACCGTTTTGCTGATGGCGAATTGTTGTCTATTGATTTTGAATAACTGCAAATGCAAAAATCAGCATTATAAAAGATTTTACTGGGAACTAAAGAAATGTAAGAAAAAGAAATTATCTTTACACGCTTTTTATTCGGTAATTATGAACATTACTTTGCTTGTGGTCGGGAAGACCGACAAGGACTATATAAACGCGGCGGTTGAGGAGTATTTCAAGCGCATTAAGCGGTACATGAATTTCGAGTTCCGTGTGGTGAAGGACATCAAGAACGCGAAAAGCGTAACCACTGCCGTGCAGAACAAACTCGAGGGCGAGAAGATTCTCGATGAACTTTCTCTATCTGACTTTGTGGTACTGCTCGATGAAAACGGAAAAAATCCGTCATCGAAGGAATTTGCAGCATTCATCGAGAAGCAGTCTCTGTCGGGACTGAAGAACCTTGTGTTCGTAATTGGCGGTCCTTACGGATTTTCAGAGGATGTTTACGCAAGAGCAAACTACAAGTTGTCGCTGTCGCGGATGACATTTTCGCACCAACTGGTGAGGGCTATATTCGCTGAACAACTATACCGCGCACTTAGCATACTGAACAACGACCCATACCATCACGAATAGCATGAAGCGGAAAATCGGTTACATATTGTATTTCACATTGTTATCGTTGCTGACGATAGCGACTGCCTTGCTCGCTTTTCTGCCCCGTGGCGGTGGCAATACCGACATCTCCGAACTCGTTGACGCCAATGCTCTCGAAACGCTTCTTGCCGACAAGTACGACTATATGTCGGAAAAGAGCGACGATGCGCTAAAGATTGCTTCTACGCGGTCCGACAGCGTCAATGTGGAGTTTTTCGACTCGTTGGCTGGTGACTTTTCCGAAAAGGGCATAGGATTTTTCCACTACGAGCGCGGTCGTTTGCAACACTGGTCAACCAACGACATCCCAGTGCCAGTGGAGTTCAAGTCTTCATTGGGCGACAGGATTGTGAAGTTGGAAAACGGCCTTTACCTGTGTTGCATGAAACTGACGGACAACAATGCCGTGGTCGGACTTTACCAGATACGCAAGGAATATTCATACGAAAACGACATGCTTGTGTCGGCGTATGGTTGCGACATTGACTTGCCAGCAAAGGTTTCGGTATCAGCAGATAGTAGCGACAATTCGCTCTCGGTGCGACTTCCTGCAAGCGACAAGGACATTTATTTCAGTGTTGCCGATGACAGTTATCTTCAGGACAGGATTTCGTTACCGCAGGCAATGAAACTGACATTTTTGTTGTTGGTTCTTGTGCTAGTGTATTCAATATTCGAAGTGTTTGCGCAAAAATACAAGTCGCGCTCGTGGATTGTGGTTGTCGCATTCATTTTCACGCTGATTTTAATAAGGTTTTCGCTTCTTGCGACGGGATTTTTCGGCGATTTGGGCAACTTGAAACTGTTTTCACCGGAATTGCTTTCAACATCGACAATGCAGGCATCGTTTGGCGATATGTTGCTGAAAGTGATTGTTGTAGGATTAGGATGCTTGTTTTTCTGCCGTCATTTCAATGTCAATGTCTCATCGGAAAGAAAGTCTTACAAGTTGCTTGCAAGCGTTCTGTTTTCGCTGTTCGTCTCGGGAATTTCGATACTTTTGATTGATTTTCTTGCCGAAATAGTGTATGATTCTTCAATTCCGTTCAATTTTGCAAACCTTTCAAGTCCAGACATATACGGCTACATAGCATTGGTTGTTATTACTGTGGTGATTTTTATTGCGATATTTATCGTGAGGAAGATTATCCGTATTTGCGACAGCCTTCTCGAAATGCGCCTGATACTGCCGATTTCGTTGGTTGTGATAGCAGGTTACACTGTATTTTGCTGGGTATCTGATAATAATGTGATTGTGCAGGCGGGGGTGCTTTGGCTTTTGTGGTCGTACCTGCTGTTCTGCATCAAGAAGGGGAAAGTTGCTTTTGTATATAGGACGGTGCTTGCGATAATTGTTTCACTGTTGGTGGCGTATTCCATTTCGGCTGATTCGATGCGCAAGGAAGCCGAGGCTTTCAAGGTGCTGGCATACAACATGTCCGCCGAGCGTGATTTTGATGCCGAGTTCAACTTTATTGGTTTCGACAGCGAAATGCGTAGCAGTACGGAACTTGCCGATGCCGTGAAGGATTACAACTTTGCGCGTGCCGACAGCATAATCAACACTATAATTTCGACAAAGAAATACCTGAAACGCTACGATGCGCAGATAACTATATGCACCGACAGCGACAGTCTGATTTTTGAGGATGACGAGGAATCGGCAAGTTGCTTCGAGTATTTCAGGACAATGCTTCTCGAATATGGCGTGGTGATTCCCAATACGAATTTCTACTATCTTGACAACAACAACGGTCGTCAGTCATATCTCGGGGTGTTTGGCATAATGGTGAGCCAGACGGAGTTCGTGAAGATTTACATCGAGTTCAACAGCAAGATTTTCAGCGAAGGGCTTGGCTATCCCGATTTGCTTCTCGACAAGCGTATGGCGTTGAAGCACAGTGACAAGAAGTTCGATTTTGCACGATACAGCAAGGGCATACTGGTGGCAAGCCGTGGTTCGTACAAGTACCTGTTCTCGCTTGCGCCCGAAAACGACTTCCGCGAATATTCGGTAAGCACAAGCAATGGCTACAGGCATTTCAAGTATTGTCCCGACAAGGAGAACACCGTGATACTCAGCAAGCGCGATTCGGGATTTTCCAATGTGTTCATAATGTTTTTCTTCGTGCTGTTCGGCATTTTTGTGATATACATGCTTGTTTTCGCAATTTATGGAATAGGGCACAAGAAAAAACTTGCGACCGCGAGCCTTGGTCAGCGCATCAGGGCGGCGTTTATTGGTGTGCTGGTGGTCAGTTTGTTCCTGACGATGGTTGTGTCGGTGATTTTCATAGTCGATACCTACGAGACAAGGCAGAACGAACTTGTGCTCGACAAGGTTCACTCGGTGGCTGTTGAGTTGGAACATTCGTTCGACATCGCCAAACTCAAGGACGAAGACCCGCAGTTTGTGAACGATATGCTTGTGTATCTGTCTAACATTCTGTATGTTGACATAAATATTTACGATGTTCACGGCGTGCTGATGTCATCTTCGCGCCACGAATTTTTCGACAAGGGACTGAAGGGAATGTTCATGGATCCGAGTTCGTACAGGCATCTGATTATGAACAAGGACGAACTTTTCTCGCACAAGGAACGCATCGACAAGGTTGAGTATCTTTCTGTATATCTGCCACTTAAGGACAAGAGCAACAAGGTCGTGGGCTACCTTAACTTGCCGTATTTTGCCGCCGAAGCCGAGATTGAGGAGGAAATGTCGAACTACATTGCGGTGTTCGCATCCATTTTCCTGTTGGTGATTTTCTTGGCGTTGATAATCGGACTTTTGGTGTCGAGACAGGTTACAATTCCGCTGTCGATGTTGCAGAATTCAATTCGCAATATGGAGATAAACCGAGCCAAGAAAATAACTTACGGTAGCAACGATGAAATAGGCCTGCTTATTGACGAGTACAACCGCAAGGTTGACGAACTGGCTGAATCGGCGCAGAAACTGGCGACATCGGAGCGAGAATCGGCTTGGCGCGAAATGGCAAGGCAGATTGCCCACGAAATCCGTAATCCACTCACACCTATGAAGTTGCGCATACAGTACCTTGAACGCGCTTACCAAGAGAATGCTCCCGGTTGGGAAAAGATGCTTGAGCAACTTCCGCAGATGCTCATTGAGCAGATTGATGTGCTTGATGCAACGGCTTCGCAGTTCTCCGAGTTCGCCAAGATGCAACTTCCTCAGAAGAAGGAAGTCAATCTGTGCGAGGTGATTGAGAACATTGTCGATTTGCACAACGGAACCAATGGCGTGGTGGTTCGCAGGGAATGCAATGTGGATGGCAAGGCGGTAGTTATGGTTGACCGCGAGCAGATTTTGCGCGTGTTTACCAATCTGGTAAAGAACAGCATACAGGCAATTCCTGAAGACCGCAAGGGTGAAGTTGTGATTTCCATATCGGATGATGGCGACCGCTATTTCGTTTCTGTTCGCGACAATGGCTGTGGAATCCCCGACGATATAAAGGCAAAGATTTTCCAACCCAACTTTACTACCAAATCGTCTGGTATGGGCTTGGGTTTGAGTATGGTAAAGAATATTTTATTTGGCAATGGTGTCGAAATCGACTTCGAGACTGAGGTCGGGGTTGGCACAGAGTTTAAATTGTATTTTGAGAAATATCATTATATTTGCGAAAATTAACTCGAAGTGTAACAAAAACATTTTATTGATGACATAAAAAACGGACATAATTAATTGATTTTAAAATAAAAAAGCGTTTTTGCTTTTGTTCTTGCTCATAAATTCTGGAAAAATTTAGTTCTGTAAGAAAAAGTGAAAATGTTCGCGGTCTATCCGTGGGCTTTTCTTATTTACAGAACAGGTATTCCAGAAACCTTTGAGCAGATAAGAGTTAAACGAAGCCCACTTTTTTATTTGTGATTTTTGAAAACTGCTGATTTGGGGCTTGCGGCGAGTAAAAACAATTGAAAATGAATAAGTTTTTAATTCTTTTCTGCGTGCTGATGACAAGCATCGGTGCGTATGCGCAAAGCGCAGTTTCCGCTTCGGGTGGCGAATCGTTGGGAAGCGGAGGCACGGCATGTTACACAATTGGGCAAACATTCTATTCTGCCAATGTGGGAACGAACGGACAAGTTAGTGAAGGTGTGCAACAGGCATACGAAATTTATGATGTTACAGAAGTGCAAAATCCGATTGCATTGGGAATTTCGTTGTCGGTTTTTCCAAATCCAACTAACGATTTCCTAACCTTGCGCATTGATGGTGATTACATTGACGGTCTTGACTGCACAATGTACGACATTTCCGGCAAGGAAATAATGGAATGGCAAATAAGTTCGTCGGAAACAAACATTGATATGCAATCGTTACCGTCGGCGACATATTTTGTCCGTGTAACGAAAGAGAAAAACGAGGTAAAAACATTTAAAGTTGTAAAAAAATAACCGCCCGTTGAGCTTGTCGAAACGAAGGATAATGTAATGCAAATAGAAACACCCCTTCGACAGGCTCAGGGAGCGAAAAAACGGAGATTCAAATATTGTATTTCAATAATAAAAGACAAACAAATAAAATAATAAAACGATGAAGAAAAATTTCATTTTGGCAGTATTATGCCTTATTATCAGTGCAATGACATTTGCACAAGTACCGCAAAAGATGAGTTATCAGGCGGTGGTTCGCGGAAGCGACAACAATTTAGTGACAAACAGCGAAATTTCGGTGCGTATAAGCATCCTACAAGGAAGCACTGATGGTGAAGCCGTATATACTGAAACCCATTTGGCAACAACCAACGCCAACGGTTTGCTGACGATAGAAATCGGTGACGGCACAAGCAACGACGATTTCTCCGTAATCAACTGGGCAAACGGACCATATTTCGTAAAGACCGAAACCGATGTGAACGGTGGAGATGACTATGATATTATAGGAGTAAGCCAGTTGCTATCTGTTCCGTATGCGATGTATGCACAATCGGCTGGCAATATGCCTGATGTCAGTGGGTTTTTGACGGAGGAAACACAAACTTTGGCAGATGTAGTTTCTGTCGGTAATTCTGCAAATGCACAGTTGAAAGATGTTACAGACCCAACAGATAATCAAGATGCGGCAACGAAGAAATATGTGGATGATGTTATTGCCGAGCTACAGGCAACTATAGATCATTTAAGTGAAGTTGTTAGGTTGGGTGGACACGATTTTGTAGATTTAGGACTGCCGAGCGGTACTCTATGGGCAACTTGCAATGTAGGTGCAATAAATCCAGAAGATTATGGTGATTATTTTGCTTGGGGAGAAACCACCATAAAGGAAACATACAGCTGGAGTACCTATAAATATTGTAATGGCTCTTCAACTACGTTCACCAAGTACTGCAACAATTCAAGTTACGGTAACGAAGGCTTTACCGATACTCTGACTACCTTGGAAGCTGGCGATGATGCCGCCACCGCCAACTGGGGCGCAGGCTGGCGAATGCCGACCAGTACAGAAATGCAGGAGTTGTTTGACAATTGCACATACGAGTGGACAACACAAAACGGAGTAAGCGGAGAAAAGTTCACCGGACCTAACGGCAAATCAATCTTCCTGCCAGCAGCTGGCTATCGAAATGGTACCGAATTCGTCAGTGCCAATTCCAACGGCAACGGCTTCTACTGGTCGAGGATGCTTTATATTGATAATACACTTGACTCTGTGGAATTTCATTTTGATAATACTCATACTAGCATGGGCGCAACCACACGTAAATGTGGTTTGCCTGTGCGACCAGTTGTAGCTGAATAAAAAGTTTTTTATAATTGCAATTTTCAGCAGTCGGCAAATAGTCGGCTGCTGTTTTTTGTTTCAAAGAGTTTAAATTGTATTTTGAGAAAATGCGTAGGTATTTTTGAGTTCAAAATAGAAAAGATGTCGTTTTATTCGTTTTGAGAACTTCCATAATATCCGTTTTCACTATACCTTGACCATTTCAAATACATTTCCTTATAATTTTCTTTTATAAATGCCTGTATCTTAGATATTTCTTTGTCGGTTAGTATTCCTCGTTTCTGTAATACTGTATCTCCGTTTTCCTTTACAAAAAATTTAGCAGAACTCCCTTCTGTCAATTTGCTGTCACTTGCATGAACATGCATACATTCTACAATGCAAAACGAAGTAAAATACAGGAAATAGCCTGCCACTTTAAATTCATAATACTTTGGCATCTCTAATCCTCCATAAACTTTTTGTTTTTCAAGAAATAATCCACAACAATACTAATTTCAATATCGTCCATTGTCGTTTCGAATGGTTCTCCTGTATCGGAAACTACCATTGCTTTTTGTGGATTATCAAGATTCAGCACCTTGTATCCTAGTTCACATTTGGTAAATGCATAGCCGTTTACTATCAAGTTGGCTTCGTTCGCTATTTTAGTTATGTCGTTCATTTTTCAATCTTTACTTCTTTTATTGGTTTCAAAAATGTGTCTGGATTGATATACAAATCCTTTAATATTGGAACAATGTCGATATACTCCTCTTCGCTGTTTGGGTTGTGCGAATATTTTGCCATAACAACAAGATAGCCATTCTCCCACAATTTTATTTCTGTGTATTTTTCAAGTGAATAAGGTGCCTTGAAACGAATAATTCTATCACCATACTTAAATATAGTATAGTTGTCTTTGTTGCTGAGTGTTGCATAATTGACATTGTCCATAAGCATTCGTTTTCAATTATGCAAATATACACAATATATTTTGCATTGTGCCAAACAAATTCACTGAACTTTTGTCATTTGCTTGTTGAATCTGCAATTTTTCCAATTCAGAAAAGTAGAATCTCAACATTCAACTTTATTTATTACATTTGCGACCGAAAAGAACATAGAGGTTTTTTTGTTGCTAATTTGTATTTTGAGAAATGGATAAACTAAAGATTTTTGTTGGAATCATTATAATTTGTGGTATGCTTGCTTCGTGCAAGACTAAAACCGAAAGGTTTGAATTGCAGAACGAAGATTTGGTTGGATATGTCAATCCTATGGTTGGTACCGATGTTCATGGGCATACTTTCCCTGGTGCGGTAATGCCCTTTGGCATGGTGCAACTCAGTCCCGATACTCGTCATGACGGCTGGGACGGTTGTAGCGGCTACCACTATACCGATAATGTTGTGTATGGTTTTACACATACACACTTGAGCGGAACCGGTTGTTCAGACTACGGCGATGTGCTACTGATGCCGATGTGTGGAAAATTTTCAACTGATAACAAGGAATATTCGTCGCATTTCTCACATGAAACCGAAGTCGCTGAGCCTGGTTACTATGCTGTGAAACTTTCGGATGAGGACATTGATGTGGAACTTACCGTTTCTCAGCGCGTTGGTATGCACCGCTACAAGTTCAACCGCGAAGGCAAGCGCTATATTGTTCTTGACCTTGAGCATCGTGATGTGGTTCTTGAGGCAGGTTTGCGCAAGCAGTCCGACAAGCGTTATACTGGCGTGCGTCGCTCGCGTGCTTGGGCTGACAATCAGCATTTGTATTTCGCAATAGATTTTTCAACAGAGGTTTCCGTTGTTGAACCTGCCGATTTCGATTGGGAAAGCGATTCGTTGTGCCGTCCCGATAAGGCAATTTATGTTTTCGAAGTTGCTGATAGTTCTGTGACTGAGGTACTTGTGAAGGTTGCAATTTCGCAGGTTGATGAAGCAGGCGCAATGAAAAACCTTGATGCCGAAATTCCTGACTGGGATTTCGATGCTGTTCGCAAAAATGCTTCCGATGCATGGAACTGCGAACTGAACAAGATTATCGTCAAGGGGGGAAGCGAGGAGCAACGCAAGGTTTTCTATACAGCAATGTATCACTCGTTTATACAACCGACTTTGGCACAGGATGTTGACGGTCGCTATCGTGGCACCGACCTTGAGGTTCATTCTAGCGATGATTTTACCTGCTACACAGTTTTCTCGCTGTGGGACACTTATCGCGCTGCGCATCCACTATATACAATTACTCAGCAGAAACGCAGTGTCGATTTCATAAAGACTTTTCTTGCCGAATATTCACAGGGCGGAAGGTTGCCGATGTGGGAACTTTCGTCAAATTATACGGGATGCATGATTGGTTATCACTCTGTTCCTCCGATTGTTGATGCATATTTCAAGGGCATAAAGTTCAAAAATCTTGAAAGTCTTGCTCTTGAGGCAATGCAGGCATCAGCAACTGCGGACGAACTTGGCAAGCGCGATTATGCACGTCATGGTTTTATTTCGGTGAACGAAGAACACGAGTCGGTGTCGAAAAACCTTGAATATGGCTTCGATGACTGGTGCATTGCTCAATTTGCTAAGTCGCAAGGCGACATGGAAACTTACCGCGAATACATGATTAGAAGTCAGGTTTACAAGCATATTTTCGACAAGAGGTGCGGATTTATGTGCCCGCGTCAGAATGGTGCATGGAAGGCAAATTTCGACCCCAAGGAAATTGATTTTAACTTCACCGAAGCCAATTCATGGCAGTATTCGTTCTATGTTCCGCACGACATTCTCGGCTTTATAGACATGATGGGCGGAAACGAAGTATTTGAGGCAAAACTTGATGAACTTTTCACCACTGGCAGCGAAACCTACGGCAAGGATTTGAAGGACATTTCGGGCATGATTGGTCAGTATGCTCACGGAAACGAGCCGAGCCATCATATTGCTTACCTATATAATTATTGCGGAAAGCCGTACAAGACACAGGAACTTGCGCGCCGTATAATGTCCGAAATGTACAATTCCACTCCATCGGGCAACTGCGGAAACGAGGATTGCGGTCAGATGTCGGCGTGGTATGTGCTTAGTGCGATGGGTTTTTATCCAGTGAACCCTGCGAATGGCGTGTATGATATAGGTAGTCCGATATTCGATACCGTGCAGATAAATCTTGAAAATGGAAATAAATGCTTGTTTGTTGCTCACGACAACAGTCCAGAAAACATATATGTCGCAAAGATGGAACTCAACGGAAAGCCATACACAAAGTCATACATTTTGCATTCCGACATTGCTGATGGAGCAAGATTCGATTTCTATATGACATCCGATTCGCAGAACGGCTTTGGAACCAATAGTGCTGACATATATCCTTCGCACATAGAGGAATTTAAGGTCGTGCCGGCTCCGTATGCGCTTACAGGAGAACGGACTTTCTTGGATTCGTTGAAAATTGAACTCGAATGTGCCGATGACAGTGCAAAAATCTTTTATTCAATCAATGATGGTAACGAAAATCCATATACCCACCCGATATTTATAAACGAAACTTCAACACTTAAATTCCATTCCGAACGCGATGGGTATGTGTCGTCCAAGCCGGTGGAAGCCAAATATGTAAAGATTGCCGATGACAGACGCATAAAGTTGTACAGCAAGTATAATCGCATGTACACTGCAGGTGGCGACAATGCTTTGATAGACAGGTTGCGCGGTGGAAACGATTTCCGTACTGGCGAATGGCAGGGCTATCAGGGACAGGACTTTGAGGCAGT
Organism: Bacteroidales bacterium; assembly: GCA_017551515.1. Lineage (GTDB taxonomy): Bacteria > Bacteroidota > Bacteroidia > Bacteroidales > ML635J-15 > Bact-19. The sequence goes on from JAFZLK010000107.1 coordinate 47,985, forward strand.
GGTGGATTTGTGCGGTGTGAAGGACATCAAGTCTATCGAAACAGGATTCATTCAGGATGTGCGTTCGTGGATACTTTTCCCGAAGTATGTTGAGTATTACACATCAAACGATGGTGTGAATTTTAAGAAGATAGCAACCGTTACCCACAACATTCCCGACAACGACTATCGCCAGCAGATTTACAATTTCCGTTCCGAACCGCAGAACTGCAAGGCGCGTTATGTGAAGGTTTTTGCAAAATATTACGGCACGCTTCCCGAATGGCATCTTGGTGCAGGTGGCGAAACACATTTGTTCATTGATGAAATTGATATTGATGAAAAATGATTTTTTTGTAAATTTGCATCATAAAATAAAAAGGAAAGGACTAATTATGGCAACGGCAATAAGAGCAATTCCGACACTTTACGGAGAAACTGCACAGCGTTTCGAGCAAGAAGCAGCCGCCACGGAGCAGAATCCTGGAACACAGGATTATTGCCACGAATCGGAACTTGTTATTGAGTACCTTAAGACTACCAACATATTATGACAATAGAACAATTGTTGGCAGAATGTGATATTGTGCGAGCTTCTTCTGAGAAACTTGCGCAGTGTAAACCATTTAGTTGCGATGATGAAGACCTTGATGAATTCTTTGCAAAGGATTGCATTGTCAACCAAAAACGCTTACTGGGGAAAACTTATTTGTTTGTCTTGAAAAAATCTCCTGATACTATTGTTACTGCTTTTTCTCTTTCTAATGATAGCATCCGATTAACAAACCGCATAAATGACGAATATAAGGAATTGTTTCTTGATGACACCGATTTGCGAGATAAGACACTCAAGCGCTTTCCTGCTGTACTTATTGGACGTCTGGGTACAAACAAAGAATTTGCAAGACGTGGGTATGGAACTGCTATAATGGATTTCATTAAGGTTCTTTTTCGCACGAATAACCGTACTGGTTGTCGTTTTATTATTGTTGATGCATTGAACCGACCAGAAACTCTTTATTACTATAAGAAGAATGGCTTCCGTTATCTAATTGACAATGAGCAACTCGAAGCCAAATATATGGGAATTGGTGTTAACCGTTTGCCATTGAACACTCGCTTAATGTATTTCGATTTACTGAAGATTAAAGTAAACGAAGACTAATAAAAGTTATGAAAAAGAGAGTAGATATATTTCTAATTGCAATTTTGTGTGCTATGCTTTTTACTTCCTGCAATAAGGACGAAAGCAAACTTGTAGTTACGAACCTTGAGTACACCGATTGCCTAGAGCGACCAAAGAACCTTAAGACATCAATTGTATATTATAACAATACAATTAGTATTACGCATGAATACCTCCCAGTGAACTGCCATTTTCAAGGCATTCTTGTGACACCTACAATTGATGAAGATAACAAAATCATAGAAATTGATGTTGACCCGATTGTGGTTCAAGCATCATTGGATTGTGAATGTGAGATAAATGTGTCCTATACCTTCGAGAATTTTTACAAGCGTAATGCTGATTATACCTTTATAATAAGGGAGAATAATACGGAGATTTATAGGGGAGAAGAGAGATTGTAAAGATTTGTAATTGTTTTTACAATTGTCAGCTTATTATACAAACTAGTACATCATTTCAAACAGCACTGTCTCAACATTAATTTTTTATACACAGAAAATAGTTCGGGATAGCATCGCTTTTTTGCGACTTTGCATAAATTTTTTCCCAATCACATTCTTGCATAATAAAATAAAATTGTATTTTTGTTGCAAATTTGGTGGCTATGTAGCCACCTTTTGGAAGAGATTTTTTGCTATGAGATACTTGACATTAGAGAAAGCCATTGATGCGTGGCGTAGGATTCAGCCTGTGTCGGATGTTGACAGGGAGCGGTTGAGCCGTAAGTTTACCATTGATTTCAATTACAATTCGAATCATATTGAGGGAAATACGCTTACATACGGACAGACTGAGATTCTATTGCTTTTTGGTAAGGTCATTGGCGAGGCCGATGTGAAGGATGTGCAAGATATGTCTGCAAGCAATGTAACGCTTAAGATGATGAAGGAAGAATCCGTTCTTAATAATGTGCCTTTGACTCAGAACTTTATCCGTACATTGCATCGCACCTTGCTTCGCGAAGACTATACCGTTTACCGTAATCTTCCGGGAGGTGGGCAGACGAGCTATACCATATACGCCGGGCAGTATAAGACACGTCCGAATAGTGTAATAACCCGTTATGGTGACCGATTTGAGTACGCCTCACCCGAAGAAACCCCTTCATTGATGGCGGACCTTGTGGATTGGTACAATAAAGCCGAAGAGGAAGGCAAGTTGTCTCCAGTAGAATTGGCAGTTTTGTTTCATTACCGCTACATTCGCATTCACCCGTTCGAAGATGGCAATGGTCGTATAGCTCGTTTGTTGGTCAATTATATCCTTGCAAAGCACAATTATCCAATGATAGTGGTGCGTAGCCGATTGAAGAATGAATATTTGGAAGCATTGCATGCTGCAGATTTAATTGTCGGTTCTTCTCCAAGTGCTGGTGCCAGTGCCACATTGCAGGAGATAAGACCGTTTTTGCAATATTTCAAAGGTTTGATGGCAAAAGAAATATATGCTGATGTCTGCTTTTTGACCGAGCACGATGACGATTTGTGGTGGTACGATGGAGAGCGCATAGAGTTCCGTTCGAAAAACTATGGCAAGTTGTTGCATTTGATGATGTCGGAGCCTGTCTTGATGCTTACGGATATGCAGAGGCGTATGGAAATAAATATGTCGGCGGTAAAGAAACTTGTAAATCAGTTGCTTGATAAGCATTTTATCGAGAGAGGTGCTTCTGATGGTTCGTGGCGTGTGTTTATTACACCGTCGGTGTGGCGATAGTAGGTGCTGAAAATGTATTTTTAGTACATCATTCCAAACATCCATAGAGGAATCTTGTTGTCTATGCCGATCTCGATTCCGTCTGCCACAACAAAACTGCCTTTTACTCCGCTGATCTGCTTGTATCCCTTTCCGTGACCGCCAACCTCGAATACGTAGTCGGAATTTACAAGGAAATCGCCTTTTTGTGGCATTGCAATGCGATTTTCGAGCGAAAGTTGGTTGGCAAAGAAAGTTTCCCGCACAGTGCCTGTCTCAACATTTTCTGATAGGGCATCCATTATGTTTGTGTTGCCAAACACAATCTTTTCGGGCTTCACTAGTTGTTTCAGCCCTTTGTCTTCCGAGTATATCATTCGTATTACGCCTGCCCGGTTGAGAAGGTCGAAAAGCCGCATAAGTTGGTTCCTGCCAATTTGCATCATTGTGCATAGCGACTGGATGTTGAGCGTATATGGAACCGTTTCTGCCAGAATCACAAGCAGTTGCTTGGCTTTTTTCAGCGAGGCGTATTCTATTTCGGTAACGGCGGGAATGTCGTTGTCTATAATGGTATTTACAACCTGCTGAACTTTTGTGAGGTATGTTATTTCCGAACTTCCCCTGTAGTACGGATAGTAACCCCGCTTCAAGTATTTCTCGAATTTTGGCAGCACTTTGCTTTTGGCTGTAATCTGCGCTGCGATTTCGTAGTGCGACTTTATGATTTCTGACAGCGAATACACCTTGTCGAAATGCTCGCCTTCAAAGTTTAGGAACTCTCTGAACGACAGTCCGTGCATTTCGTAGATTACGCATCTCCGCGACAGGTCGGCTATGGAATTGTCGATTTCGAGTAGCGATGAGCCAGTGAACACAATGTGCATATCGGGGTACGAGTCGTATATGTTTTTCACTTCTATCGACCAGTTGGGATACCTGTGAACCTCGTCAAGGAAAAGGTATTCGCCACCGTGTGCATTATGGTAGTCGGCAAGTTCGACCAATGTGTGCGCCGTAAACCAGATATTGTCGAGTGACACATACAGGGTTTTGCGTCTGTCGGCGATTTTCAGTTTGATGTATTGGAGCATTATTGTGGTCTTTCCGACACCCCGCGCACCCTTTATGCCAATCAGTCTGTCTTCCCATTGTATCTTGTCGAATAAATATCTGATAATGTCTGTAGATGTTTTTTCGATAAGTTGTGCCGATATCCTATATACACTTTCCATAAAATCAGTCGTTTAGTGAATTGTATTTGTACGATGCAAAGATATAAAATTTTCTTTACATAGAAAAAATATTGCTATTTTTTTTCTCTGTACAGACGATTTTTTGTTAAGTAATTTTCTCTGCATAGACGATTTTGCTTGCTTGTGAGGGTGCTAATGATTGCTTGCGGAGTATTGGTGTATTTGTTAGCATTTTTGTATCTTTGCACAAATTTTTTTTGAATAATGGCTAAGTTTTTAAGTTCGTCAGCGGTTACAGCCGAATTGGAAAATATTGTCAAACAGACACAGCGGAGGTTGATATTGATAACTCCATATCTTAAATTTGCAAGTCGTTTGGAAGAAGAGATTAGAACATTGAGCAAAAATCAAAAAGATATATATGTAGTTTGCAGAGAGAAAAAACATTTACAAGAGAATCAGTGGTTACAATCTTTGCCAAATGTAAGATGTTGTATTAGCAAAAATTTGCATGCAAAATGTTATATAAATGAACAACAAGGTATTGTTACTTCGATGAATTTATATGATTATTCGCAGCAGAATAATTATGAAATGGGAATACTTTTTACGAAAGAGCAAGATGCTGAGTTGTATAGCGAGGTTTATAAAGAGGCAAAACATATATTGGAACTTCCCAACAATGAAATATATGGTTCTCTAAAAGAATGTGGAAATAAAGATTTCGGTTCTAAAATTTCAAATGTTCACCACGGATATTGCATAAGAACTGGTGTTGAGATTCCGTTTGATATGGGCAAACCAATGTGCAGAGATGCATTTTATGAGTGGAGTATGTGGTGGAATGAGGATTATCCTGAAAACTATTGCCATTATTCAGGCGAACGTGCTAATGGTAAAACTTCTATGGCAAATCCTGTTCTAAAAAAATATTTGGATGAAGCCGAAGATTTACAAAGGAAACTTCATTATTAATTGGTAATTTTTTTCATCTATTATGGCAAAAGTCAATATTGTAACGATGGGCTGTTCGAAGAATCTTGTTGATTCGGAGAAACTTGCCGCCCAGCTTGTGGCAAACGGCTACGAGGTTGTGTTTGATGCGGAATGCAGAGATGCGGAAATTGCGTTTGTGAATACTTGCGGTTTTATAAACGATGCCAAGGAGGAGTCGATAAATGCAATTCTGAAACTTGCTGGCGACAAGGGTAGCACAAAACTGAAAAAGATTGTCGTGTTCGGATGCCTGTCGGCTCGCTACTATGATGACCTAAAGGCCGAACTGCCCGAGGTTGATTTTATGTGCGGCAACTACAAGATTGACGAACTGCTTGCTTTCCTTGGCAAGAAGTCGGACGAGGGCAAGGCAAATTCGCGCGTGTCGAGTGCGGCAGGACATTACGCCTACCTTAAGATTTCGGAGGGGTGCGTGCGCAACTGCGCTTTCTGTGCTATTCCGCTGTTCAAGGGAAAGTATGTTTCGCGTAGCATGGACGAAATTATTGCCGAAGCCGAAAATCTTGCAAAAAGCGGAGTCAAGGAGTTGATTCTCATTGCTCAGGACTTGTGCTACTATGGTTACGATATGGAACATCGCTTTATGTTGCCCGAACTTGTTGAGCGCCTGTCGAAGATTGATGGCGTTGAATGGATTCGTCTGCATTATCTTTACCCGTTCCTGTTCCCGGAGCGTTTGCTCGATGTCATCCGCGACAATCCAAAGGTTTGCAAGTACATCGACATTCCTTTGCAGCATATTTCCGACAAGGTTCTTGCAGGCATGCACCGTGGCGGAACTCGCAAGCAAACCGAGGAACTGTTAAGCAAGATTCGCAAGACTATTCCCAATGCGGTAATCCGCACCACAATGCTTGTCGGTTTCCCAAACGAGTTCGATTCCGAATTTGAGGAATTGCTTGAGTTTGTGAAGGAACAGAAATTCGACCGTCTAGGCGTGTTTACATATTCAGAGGAGGACGGCACGGCTGCCGCAAGCGAATTCGAGGATGTTGTTCCGCAGGAAGTCAAGGACGAACGCGCCAACAGGATTATGGAATTGCAGCAGGAAATTTCGTTGCAGTCCAATATGGCGAAGGTTGGAAAGACTTTTCGCGTTCTAATCGACTATATTGAAGATGATATGTTTGTCGGTCGTACTGAGTTCGATTCGGTAGAGGTTGACAACGAGGTGCTTTTCCCGTATTCCGACAAATACAAGGTCGGTGATTTTGTGGATGTGAAGATTGACGATGCTTCGGAATATGAGTTGTATGGAACTATTTTGGTGTAGTTTTGTCTTTTGTAAGTAAAAATAACTAACTAGTGTATTTGTCGTGTGGGGTTGCTTGTATGGTATTTATTCCGAAAATTTCTGCTTTAATGTTTCCACATCAATCGGCACAACCCCAACCTTTTCGCACACGATACCACCGGCGAAGTTGGCAATGCGGGCTATTTCGTGAATGTCGTCTGTCGCGGTAAGCAGAAGAGATGCAACGCTTATCACGGTATCGCCAGCACCAGAAACATCCACTATGTCGCGGATTTGGGCTGGAATATGGACCGATTCCTTGCGATTGCAAATGAAAATTCCATTTTCCGAAAGCGTAACCATCAGCATATCAATATTGTTGCGAATCATGAAATCCTTGGCATACGGCTTTAGTGTTTCAACATTGGTACTGCGGTCAATCTTGCAACCTTCGCAAAATTCCTTTAGGTTCGGCTTGAACAAGGTAACATACTTGTAAGCATCAAAGTTGCGCTTTTTGGGGTCAACGGTGACCTTTATCTTGTTTTGTCGGCATAGCATTGTGATTCGGTGGATAATGTCGGGCGAAAGCAACCCCTTGTCATAATCCTCGAAAATGAGTACATCAATATGCTCGTTCTCGATAATCTGCGAAATGCGGAACATCAAGATTTCCTTCAGTTCATCCGAAATCTGCGAAGAATCCTCATCATCAATGCGAAGCAAATGCTGTCCGCTGCTGATAACACGCGTCTTAGTAGTTGTCTTGCGGTTCTCGCTGCTGATTATGCCATTGTCTGGCAGATTGTTTTCGTGAAGCAGTTCGCGAAAGGTATGTCCCATGCTGTCGTTGCCGATTACAGCACATAGGAAAACCTGTGTTCCGAAAGCCGCTATGTTAAGCGCAACATTTGCCGCACCGCCAAGACGGTATTTTCTGTCGCTTACCGAAACCACCGGCACGGGTGCCTCTGGCGAAATTCGGTTTACCTTGCCAAACATGTAAGAGTCAATCATCACATCGCCGACTACGATTGCCTTCTTATCCTTGATTTTTCCGAAAAGTGTATCTATATCTAACGGCTCTACTTTATTAAGCCCTTGCTGTCTATCCATTTTATTGCTTCCTGTTTTGTCTTTTTGTTCATTTTTTCACTATTCTGCACCACATTTTCGAGAACCCACTTGTGATTTGTCTTGGAATAATCCCTTAAAGCCGAACCGATGGATCTGTTTATTATTTCATCGCTTGTTCCAAGGTTTTCCGAAATGAATCTTCCAAGCAATTCCTTATCGGTCTTGTCCTTCATTTTGCGCTGGAACATTATTGCAGTTGCCTTGAGCCATGGGCTTTTCGATGCGCTCCACGATTCAAGGAACTCGAGCGTTACCTTGGGGAACATTTCGTAGAAATGCGATACAAGTTCGGTTGCTATGTATTCGGTGGTATCCCATCCAGGTTGAGTTAAAATCAAACTCTCAACGAAGACAATGTCGGTTTTATTCCACATTTTCTTGCGCTTTGCAAAAAGTTCTATCCCGAAATACAGGTACTCGCGCTCTTCCATTGCAAAAAATTCACGGATTATGCTCTTTGTGTCGTTGCTTTTGGGTAACGGGTAGGTTGTGAATAGCGCCTTGAATATATTTTTAAGCTCTGTGGTCTTTATGCCGAGAAACTTGGTCTCCCCTTTTGTTGCTTTCGACATGGACTTGGCCACCTCGGTATCCTTATGTCTGCCTAGGTACAAAAGTATCTGTTGGGTATATTCTTTCATATAAGAATACTGATTTTTTAACCTTGCAAAAATAAAATTATTCCATGAAAAAAATCCCTTTTTTGAAAAATAAAAAGCAATTAATTTTGTCAGTCCGTGGGAAAGTATTATTTTTCCCCGAAATTTTTAAAGTATGAGTAGTCATAAGGTCGGTTTCTTTCGGTTCATATTGCTCTGGCCGTTGTCGCTTATATACAAGTTTATAGGCGATGTAAGGAATTTCATGTATGAAAACGGAATGCTAAAATCCAAGGAATACGACCTTCCGATAATTTCAGTCGGCAACATTAGCGTTGGCGGTACAGGCAAGACTCCGCATGTGGAGTATGTCATCCGCATGCTGAAGGACGATTTCAAGACAGCAATGCTTAGTCGTGGCTACAAGCGCAAGACAAAAGGTTTCCGCATTGTGGAAGCCGACGATGACTACACTCTTTGTGGCGATGAACCGTTGCAGGTAAAGCGCAAATTCAAGGATGTAGTGGTGGCAGTTTGCGAAAACAGGAACAAAGGCGTTGAAAAGCTGCGCGAACTTTACCCCGACCTAAACCTGATTATTCTTGATGATGCTTTCCAGCACAGGCGCATAAATCCCGGACTGCACATATTGCTGATAAACTACAACTACCCTATTGCCAGCGACTATGTAATGCCTCTCGGTCGTTTGCGTGAATCAAAATCCAATGTACACCGCGCACATTTACTGGTTTATACCAATTGTCCTCCGAAACTTACGCCCATGGACAGGCGGATTATGACAAAGGAAGTGGGCGTATTGCCATACCAGCACCTTTCGTTTACCACGGTAATATACGAGAATCCGTTGCCAGTGTTCAAGAATAACAAGAAACTAGACTACACACGGCTAAATGATTGCAATGTACTTGCTGTCACAGGAATAGCACATCCAGAAAGTTTTGTTGAAATGCTTATGGAGAAGTCGAAGGGCGTTGTTCATCTTCCTTTTTCCGACCATCACGATTTTTCGGCTTCAGACATTGCTAAAATAAACAAGACCTTCGCCGAAATGAGTGGACCAAAGGTAATAGTCGTTACCGAAAAAGATGCTGTGCGCCTGCGTTCAAGCAAGTTCATCGGTGACGAACTTAAACCATATATGTATTACATCCCTATCAGAATAGACTTGCTTTGCGATGAGGATGAGAAGAAATTGTTTAACAATCAAATAATTACATATGTCAGAAACAACAAACGCTACAATAAACTTTATCAAAGCTCGCTTTAAGGAAACTCCCGAAGTGGGCATAATATTAGGCACTGGACTTGGCGGACTAGTCAAGATGATTGACATCATCGAGACAATTCCATACGAGGAAATTCCAGATTTCCCTGTTTCAACAGTTGAAGGACACAGCGGCAAGTTGATTCTTGGTCGACTTGGCGGAAAAATTGTCGTTGCCATGCAGGGACGATTCCACTACTACGAAGGCTATTCAATGAAACAGCTTGTTTTTGCAACAAGAACTTTGATACGATTAGGTATAAAGTACCTTTTCGTGTCGAATGCCAGCGGTGGTGTAAATCCCAATTTCGAAATTGGCGACCTGATGATAATCAGCGACCACATTTGCCTGTTGCCAAATCCGCTTATCGGCAAGCACAATCCAGAGGATGGTGACCGTTTCCCAGATATGAGTTGCGTTTACGACAAATCGTTGATAGCCAGTGCAGAAAAAATTGCTAACGAACTCGGCTACAAGTTGCAGAAAGGTGTATATCTTGCCACTACAGGACCAACATTCGAGACACCTGCCGAATATAGGTATTTCCGCACTGTCGGTGCCGATGCCGTTGGAATGTCAACCGTACCCGAGGCAATTGTGGCACGCCAGATGAGGATTCCGTGCTTTGCAATGTCGATAATTACCGACCTTGGTGTACCCGACAAGATTGTGGAGGTTTCGCACGAGGAAGTGCAGAAGGTTGCTGCTGCCGCCGAATCGAAGATGACGGAGATTTTTACAAAGATGATAGAAAGGCTTTAAATAAGGACAGATGGATTCAAAGAGACAGACACAGGTTGCCGGCTTGGTTCAGAAGGAACTGGCAAATGTATTGCAATTCAAGTTCAACGGTTTGGTTCCAGGCAGATTGCTTACAATTACTGGCGTGCGAATGTCGCCAGACCTCGGACTTGCAAAGATATACCTCAGCATTTTCCCGTCGACAGATGGGCAATCGATAATAAAGGAAATAAACACCAATGTTTCGCGCATTCGCTACGAACTCGGAAATGCAATCCGCAACGATGTGCGCCGTGTTCCCGAACTTATTTTCTACCTTGATGACAGTTTCGATGAGGTTGAACGCATCGAGAAGGCTCTAAAGTCGTAGATGAACTTTCCTTTCTACATAGCGTCACGGTATTTGGTGTCGAAAAAATCGCGCAATGCGATAAACATCATTTCCATAATTTCCATTCTGGGAGTTGCCGTAGGCACGGCTGCATTGGTGATAGTGATGTCCGTATTCAACGGTTTCGAGGATTTGCTTACTCGGCTCAACAATTCATTCGACCCCGACATAAAGGTGATGCCAGTGCATGGAAAAACCTTCGTTCCCGATGAAAAATTCAAGTCGGCTATAGATGGATGCGATTTCATTGCCTCGGCATCATATACACTCGAGGAAAACGCACTTTTGCAATATGGTGAAAAACAACTTATTGCCACAATAAAGGGCGTGGATGAAAAATATCTTGAAACAACAGGACTCGACTCTATGGTTGTGCGTGGCGAACCGCTTTTGTACAATGAAGGTGTTCCTTGTGCAATCATGGGCGCTGGTGTGGCTTACTCTATGGGCGTTTTATGCGACTACCTTGAACCGTTGACAATCAATATTCCAAGTCGCACAAAGGAAATACATGGCAACTTCAGCGATGCCGCCTCCGACATTCTCAATAGAATAACGACCTATCCTTCAGGAATTTTTGCAATACAACAAGAGTACGACACCAAGTATGTGGTTTTGCCAATCGATGAGGTGCGAAAACTATTGGAATTTGAAACCGAAGTTGGTGCTGTTGAATTGAAATTGAAGCGCAATGCTAACAATGATAAGTCAGTAGAATATCTTTCGCAGAAATTAGGTGACGAGTTTCAGATTCTTGACCGAAAACAGCAGCATGAGTACGCCTACAAGATTATGCAATCGGAAAAGTGGGCGATATTTATGATACTGATATTCATATTGTTGATTGCATCTTTCAACATAATTGCCTCTATCACAATGCTCATAATCGACAAGCGCAACGATATTTCCATACTTCGTAGCATGGGTGCCAACGACAAGGCAATAAGGCGAATTTTCTTCATCGAAGGAGTTGGCGTTAGTCTGGTTGGTGCGGTTGCAGGATTGATTTTTGGCGGACTTATCTGCTGGTTGCAAATGACTTACGGATTTGTAAAACTTGGTGGAGGAAGTGGTTCGTTTATCATTGATGCATATCCGGTTGTGGTGAATATGATTGACATTTTATGGTCGTTTTTAGCTGTGATGGTTATCGGTTTGTTTGCCGCCTGGGTGCCGGTGAGAATAGTAACTAGGAAACTAAAGGCGAAAAATCTTGAAGGCTAAAAGCCAACCTTTAGCTCGCGCAAGCAATTTCAAACAACATCAAATCTAAAAAAACGGAATGTCATCTTGAACTTGTTTCAAGATCTGATTCCGTTTTTTTGAACCTATAGCTCGGCGAAGCCAATTATTGAACCATTGAATCATTTTTTCAACTTTTAATTTTCAATTCTTTTCCTTACTTTTGCCATATTAATTTTTTAACCTTATACAAAATATAAAATATTGATAACTACTGATATGAAAAGATTTTTATCACTTTTCCTCTTTGCCATCCTATTTGGTAGCTATGCTATGGCATACGATTTTTCCGCAGTATGCAGCACTGGACAAACCTTGTATTATAATATCACTTCTAATGTGGAACCATATACGGTGAAAGTGACATATCCTTATCATAGTATTTTTCAAGGCGACTACTATTACAATTATACAAAGCCCACTGGCAATCTCATTATTCCGTCTTATACTACCAATAATGGGATAACATATTCGATTACAAGCATTGGCAATTATGCATTTTATGGTTGCAGTGGACTGACATCGGTGACAATCCCAAGTTCTGTTACAAATATTGACGCTTATGCATATTATGGTTGTAGTGGACTGACATCGTTTACGATTCCAAATTCAGTCATAAGCATTGGCGAAAAAAGTTTTAACGGTACTGGGTGGTACGAGGCACAGTCTGACGGCATTCTTTATTTGGATGGCTGGTGCCTTGGATACAAGGGCAGCAATCCGACTGGCTTCTTAAATATAGCAGATGGTACAAGGCAAATTTGTAATTATGCATTTAGTGATATTGCAGGATCTTCTTATATTTGTACTGGGCTTACATCTGTAATAATTCCCAATTCTGTTACAAGTATTGGCAATTATGCATTTTATGAATGTAGCGGACTGACATCTGTTACAATCGGCAATTCTGTTACAAGCATTGGAGCATGGTGTTTTTATTCTTGCAATAGCATTTCCGAAATAAATACGCTTGTGAATACTCCGCCTAGTCTTGGTGCCAATGCCTTCAGTTCCAACATATACTCTACAGCCACCGTCTTTACGCCTTGTGCAACTGCCGAAAGCTACAGAAATGCCAACGGCTGGAGTCAATTCTCAAACATACAGGGAGATACTACTGTAAATTTCACTGTTGGCGTACAGGTGCAGGATGATGCCATGGGAAGCGTAACCGGTAGTGGAACCTACTCGTGCGAAGCGGAAGCAAGACTTGAGGCAATAGCAAACGATGGCTACCATTTCGTACAGTGGAACGATGGAAATACCGACAATCCACGTATGATTACCGTGACATCTGATACAAGTTTTACTGCAAGTTTTGGCGCATTACGTACAATCACAGTAGCTTTAGCCGATGAAACTATGGGAACAGTGTCTGGAAGCGGGGTGTATGCTGATGGTTCGCAAGCTATAATTTCGGCAACCGCTAACGAGCATTACCGTTTTGTTCAATGGAATGACGGCAACAACGAGAATCCACGCACAATTACAGTTACCGAAGATGCGACATATATAGCAGATTTTGCAATTGACCAGTTAGTTATTGTCGTATCTTCTGCAAATGAAGCAATGGGTACTGTTAGCGGAAGCGGAACTTACGATTATGGTTCTTCTAGGCAGATTTCTGCAACACCAAACGAGCATTACCGTTTTGTTCAATGGAATGACGGCAACAACGAGAATCCACGCACAATTACAGTTACCGAAGATGCGACATATATAGCAGATTTTGCAATTGACCAGTTTGTTATTGTCGTATCTTCTGCAAATGAAGCAATGGGTACTGTTAGCGGAAGCGGAACTTACGATTATGGTTCAGAAATCGAACTTTCTGCTACACCTTCCGAAAATTACAATTTTGTTCAGTGGAATGACGGCAACACGGACAATCCAAGGACTGTAATCGTAACCGAAGATGCAACCTACACAGCCCTGTTTGATGTGCAATACACTATAGCATATAATGCAACGGAAGCAGTTTCTGGCAATTGGGTAGCAAGCAATACTGATACTAGTAGGAACACATGGGACAGCAACACTGGTGAGGGAGTCCTTTATCTCAATCCTGGTGTAACTGCTATTGGTGGAGGTGTCTCCACAAATTATTCTCCTTTCGAAGGTAATAACAACCTTGTTTCTGTAGATTTGGATAATAGTGGATTAACGAGCATTGGCTTATTGGCATTTTCTAATTGCGTTGGACTGACATCGGTCACAATCCCAAATTCGGTAACAAGAATTGACCATTATGCATTTTTTGATTGCATCGGACTTAGATCTGTTACAATCCCTAATTCAGTCACAAGTATTGGTAATTATACTTTTGGAGGTTGCGAGAATCTTGAGACAATTGTAGTGGAAACAGGCAACATCTTCTACGATTCGCGCGACAATTGCAATGCTATAATAGAAACGGGAACAAATACTTTGATTTTAGGTTGCAAAAACACAATAATCCCTAATTTTGTTATAAGCATTGGCACTTGGGCATTTTTTGGTTGCCACGGACTGACATCGGTAGCGATTCCAAATTCAGTTACGAGCATTGGCGAGGCTGCATTTTCTGGTTGCGACGGACTGACATCGGTGACAATACCTAATTCGGTAACAAGCATTGGCAATGAAGCATTTTATTGTGACAATATTGTCGACATATATGCAAATCCAACTAATCCCGCAAGCTGTGTTGATGCGTTTAACAATTATTCGGCAACACTATATGTTCCCTGCGGCACGGCTGAAGCGTACGCTTCTGCAAATGGCTGGAGCAACTTCTCCAACATAAACGAAAGCAGGGCATATATGCTTAATGTGTCAAGCGAAAACCCACGGCAGGGAATCGCAAGAATAACAGAGCAGCCAAACTGCACAGATGGCATTGCTCAGATAGGGGCAACCCCTAACTATAGCTTCCGCTTCGTGCAGTGGGATGATGGTGTTACAGACAATCCTCGCACTGTTATAGTAACGGAGGGTACAACTTTCACTGCATTATTTGAAGAGCTTCCGCAATACACTATCACAGTTCTTTCTGCGAGCAACACAAGGGGTACTGTCTCTGGTGGCGGAACATTCTACGAGGGTGCGGAGATACAAATTTCTGCTACCGCCAACGAAGGCTACCGTTTCTCGGCATGGAACGATGGAAGCACGGATAATCCACGTTACATAACCCTAACCGAGGACGCAATCTACATTGCAAGTTTCGAGGCTATACCGCAATATACAATCACCGTATTGGCAAACAACGATGCATACGGTACTGTTGAGGGTGGCGGCGAGTATTACGAAGGCGAAGAAATCCAAATTTTTGCGACCGCTAACGAACATTTCTTCTTCGTAAAGTGGAGCGATGAAAGCATAGTCAACCCGCGCAGAATAACCGTTACCGCAGATACAACCTACACAGCAATCTTTGAGGAACTTCCGCAATACACGATTACGGCAATTTCCTCCAACGAGGTAATTGGAACGGTAACCGGCGGCGGAACCTACTACATTGGCGACACCGCAACACTCGAAGCAATCGGTAACAACGGTTATGCTTTCCTACGCTGGAGCGACGGTAATGTAAACAATCCGCGAAGAATTAGGGCTGTTTCCAATGCTTCATATACAGCCTATTTTGCTATTTCCCATATCATAACGGTTAATTCATCCGACACCACTATGGGAACGGTTACAGACGGCGGAGTATATGCCGAGGGCACAAGGGTAACACTCAGAGCTACGGCTAAAGAAGGCTACAAGTTCCTAAACTGGAATGACACTATTAGCTATAGCATACATACCTTCACCGTTACCGAGGACGCAGCTTTCACTGCAAACTTCGTGACAATACCGCGACCGCGATACACTATTACAGCATTGGCAAACAACGAGGAATACGGCACGGTTGAGGGCGGCGGAGTGTATGTCGAAGGTGCGGAAGTAACCCTTACACCTATACCGTTCGAAGGATACAACTTTGTTGGATGGGAAGATGGATATAATTATTCGAACTTATTTGGTGAATTCTACGAAGAATACATATATAATTACCAGTATCCACGTAGAATAATAGCTACATCCGATGCAACCTACACTGCTATATTCGAGCCAATACCGCAATATACAATAACCGTTTTCTCATCCGATGAGGAGCAGGGAACGGTTACTGGTGGCGGAACATTCAGGTCGGGTACTAACATAACTATCGAGGCCACAGCCAACGAGGGCTACGGATTCCTGAGGTGGGATGATGGAAACACTTCAAATCCACGTTCTTTTGATGTATATGGTGATGCAACATTTACTGCATTTTTTGGAGCTTTGCATACGATAACAACGGCTTCCTCCGATGCTACTATGGGTTCGGCAACAGGCGGCGGAGTATATGCCGAAGGCGCTAATGTAACAATCAGAGCCAATGCAAACAACGGCTACAGGTTTACTGGCTGGGATGACGGAGAAACCGACAACCCACGTTATATAACTGTTACCGAAGATGCAACATACACTGCAATTTTCGAGGAAATCCCGCAATATACCATAACTGTCCTTTCCGAAAACGAAGAATACGGAACGGTAACTGGCAGCGGAACATACTATGAAAATACAGACATATATATTATAGCATATCCAAATAGTGGTTACAGGTTTACCGGCTGGGACGATGGTAATACCGATAATCCACGCTATATGTATGTTACAGAAGATACAACCTACACTGCAATCTTTGAAGTGTGGCCGCAATACACTATAACTGTATTGGCAAACAACGAGGAATATGGAACTGTAACAGGCGGTGGAACATACTACGAAAATAACAATGTAACAATTAGAGCCAATGCCAATAGCGGATACAGATTTACCGGCTGGGACGATGGTAATACCAGCAATCCTCGCTATATAACTATTACCGAAGATGCAACATATACAGCAATTTTTGAAGTGTGGCCGCAATACACCATAACCGTATTGGCAAACAACGACGATTATGGAACTGTTGAGGGCAGCGGAACATACTACGAAAATAACAATGTAAACATAAGAGCATTTGCCAATAACGGATATAGATTTATAGGTTGGAACGATGGCAGCACTACTAATCCGCGTTCTGTTAGAGTTACTGGTGACACCACATATACTGCCAATTTCGAGCCACTACCGCAATACACCATAACCGCATTGGCAAACAATGACGATTATGGAACTGTTGAAGGTAGCGGAACATATATCTATGGAACGACAATAAGCCTTGAGGCTACAGCCAACGAAGGCTACATTTTCTATAAATGGGACGACAATATACGTTCCAATCCGCGTTCATTTATGGTTACAGCTAATGCTGAATACACTGCAATTTTTGTGATTGCCCACACCATAACCGTAGTTTCAGCTGATGAGACAATGGGTACGACAACTGGCAGCGGAGTATATGCCGAAGGCTCACGTACAACCCTCAAAGCTATAGCAAACCATGGATATAGGTTCCTGCAATGGGATGATGGTAATACAAATACGATCCGAGGTGTTATCGTCTCCGAAGATGCAACCTACACTGCAATTTTCGAGGCTATACCGCAATATGCCATAACTGCTGTTGCAGAAAACGAGGACTACGGAACTGTAACCGGTGGTGGAACATATTATGAAGGAGATAGGGCAACTCTCAGTGCATATAATAAACAAGGTTACCGGTTCGTATGCTGGAGCGATGGCAATACCAGCAGTTCGCGCAACATTACAGTTACATCCGATTCCTTATTTACAGCTTCGTTTACTGAGATGGAACGTGTTACCATAGAAGTTGTTTCTGCCGACTTATCAATGGGAGAAGTGCTTGGCGGCGGAACATACCAGCAAGGTAGCCAGGTGACTATTTCCGCGACTGCCTACGAATGGTACGGATGCAGGTTCCTGCGTTGGAATGATGGCAATACCGACAATCCACGTACTATCATTGCAACGCCGCCTAATGCAACATACATTGCAATTTTCGAGACTATACCTGTTTATACAGTTTCTGTGGTATCGTCCAACGAGGAGCACGGTACTGTAACTGGCGGCGGAATGTTCATGGAAGGCGATGAAATAACAATCTCAGCAGAGGCTGCCGAGGGCTATGTGCTTACCTCGTGGAGCGATGGCAACATGCAGCTAACGCGCAACATTAGTGTTACCGAAGATGCAACATACACTGCATATTTTGCCGATATAGATTCGGCCACAACATTTACTATTACGGCAATTCCAAACAACAATGAATTTGGAACCGTAACTGGCGGCGGAGTATATGCCGAGGGAACTGTCGTTACGCTAACTGCCGCAATAAATGATGGCGATAGGTTTAGATTTATAGGTTGGGACGATGGAGTCACCAGCAATTGGCGTTCTATTACAGTTACCGAAGATGCAACTTTTACAGCTATTTTCGAGGAAATACCGCAATATACCGTAACTGTTCTTTCCGAAAACGAAGAATACGGAGCGGTAACTGGCGGCGGAACTTACTATGAAGGCACATTTATAACCATTAGAGCTACACCACTCTCTGGTTACTTATTCAGCGGATGGAGCGACGGCGACATAAGCAATCCGCGCAGAATCACAGTAACCGAAGATGCTACATATACAGCTATTTTCGAGGAGGCGCAATATATATTACTTAATTCTAACACTAATGGCAGCACCATAACCACATGCAATACAAGACTGTTCGATTCTGGCGGACCTGATGGCAATTATTCAGATGGCGAGAACTATACCATAACTTTCTGCGGAGAATCTGACGCACCAATGATTGTAGATGTAATTGGACTTAGAACAGAAAGCGTCAGCTGCGACTACTTAAAAATATATGACGGTTCGAGCGCAAGCGGAATGCCAATGGCAACACTTGGCGGCTCAACAATGCCGTTGCAGACAGAATATGAGACATCAGGTAATTGTGTTACAATCCAATGGCGTAGTGACTATTCTGTACGATATGCAGGTTTTGAGCTTAACATCCGCTGTGGATTCCCCTGCCAGGGCTATACGGTTGAAATAGAGCCGCAGGCTAGGTACAACGCTGAGGATAATGCATATCTCGGCTGTCAGGAAACAACGATTTCTGCAAACCTCAACTTCATGCACAACAACGAAAACTACGAACAGACCATCGAAAACACTAATTTCGAGTGGAACGTACTGGACATTTACGGAACATCACGGATTTTTGCAGGACTTGGGCTCAATGAACTCACCGAACCCTTTGAACCGGGTATATATTACATTTCCCTTAAAACTACCGATGCCAATGGATGCGAGGCGATGTCGGACACCAAGACCGTTTACATATCCGTACCACCAACATTTGCTGGTACAGCACTTACTTCAGAAATATGTCCGGGCGAAGCTGTTGAACTTAGCGGAAATATAGTAGTGCCCAATGAATGGCAGGTTGATTTATCGCAATATAGGTACAATGACATTGACGAATCAATTTGCTTTGACGATTACCATACTAATCAAGAACAGTATACCTGCATTAACATTTATATGTATCCAGGGCAGTATATTGAGACCGAAGCCGATATTGAATCCATCGGAATGAATATGGAACACTCGTATATGGGCGACCTTGACATTATGGTTCAGTGTCCCAATGGTCAGCGTATAACACTTTTCAATAAATCATGCGGCGGTGCTTTTTTTGGTGAACCTGTCGATTTTGATCATGATGGGCGTTCTTGCAACGATGGTCCGGAATGGGTTGGAGTTGGCTACGACTATTACTGGACAATGGAAAACAATAGGGGTCTTATGAGGGCAAACTGTCCTTCTAATGGTATTCCATTACCGTCGGGAAACTACCAGCCTGTTCAAAGTTTCGAGAATCTTGTAGGCTGCCCAATTAACGGGGTGTGGTGTGTTATATTTATTGATAATTTGGGTCTTGATGACGGCACTTTATTCCATACGGAAATCAACTTTGCCGACTATCTAGTACCAACTATACCAGACGAAGGCATGATTTCATTCCAGAACACCTACAGCACCGAAATGTGGTGGGAAGGCGAAGGCATAGCCGACAGTGGATATGCCGCAAACAATATCGTCACCCTTGCAGCTCCAGGAGATGTGGAATACACCTTCTATGCAACCGACAACTTTGGATGCACCTACGATACTACCCTCACGGTGCATGTAAGAAATTTTGAAGATTCTATATGCAACGTAGAGCCAACAATCTACAACATTACTGTATTAGCATCTAATCCTAATGCCGGCACTGTAACAGGCAGCGGTGAGTATGCAGAAAATACGGCAATAACAATCACAGCCACGGCTAACGAAGGCTACAGCTTCGATTCGTGGAACGATGGCAACACCGACAGCGTAAGGACGGTAAGAATAATTGCAGATGCAACGTACATTGCAAATTTTGTCGCCAATACGGTATACGAAACAATATATGTATCCGCTTGCGACAGTTACACTTGGAACGATAGCATCTATACCGAAAGCGGAGAATATACCCAGACATTCACTGCATCAAACACTGCTGATAGCATTGTTAGCTTGCATCTTACCTTATTCCCGCATCCAGAACCTATAATTACCATAGATGGTGTACTCGATGCCTGCCATCCAGAAGCAGGAAGTGTAACACTCTCGACAGAAGAATACGATTCGTACATCTGGTCGAATGGTGAAACCACAAACTCTATTGAGGTTACAGAACCAAACATTTACTATGTAGAGGTTGTGGATAGTATTGGCTGTCACGGATTCTCGGAATTGGCAATAGTAGGCTACACTAATATAACAACAGAAACTCCTCGTATAAAGCTTGTTGGCATGAGCAACAGCGGAAAGAATGTAATATTGTGGGAAGTAACCTCCACAGCAGACATAGCTGGATATGAAGTATATAGGGAAGATAATATTGCAAATGTATATAATTGCATCGCAAGGATAGAAAGACCTAACGCACGAACCTACATCGACCAAACATCGGAACCTGGATCAAGGGCTTACCGTTACAAAATATGCTCGTTCGATGAATGTGGCGGCAGGTCTCCGCTCAGCGACTTCCACAAGACCATGCATCTTACTATAAATCGCGGAGTTGGAACAAATTGGAACTTGATTTGGTCCCATTACGAGGGCTTGGAATTCAACACTTACAAAATATACAGAGGTACAAGCCCGCGCGACATGGTTGTGATTGGAGAAATACCATCAACACTTAATTCGTTCACCGATATTTGGAACACTTTGGAAGAAGGAATGTACTACCGCGTAGAGATTGTCCAAAACAACAGTGCTAAGAACGAGGAAATTTCATTGTCATCAAATATTGTTGCAAATGAATATGTTGAAGAATATACGATTACCGCATTAAGTAACAATGTGAACCTAGGATCTGTATATGGCAGCGGCACATACCCCGCATTGCTTGACATCACGCTTGCAGCAATACCTAATGCAGGTTACGATTTCGTAGCTTGGAGCGATGGCAGTACAGAAAATCCGCGTGTAATAAATGTGACCGGCGATGCCATATACGTTGCCACCTTTGCCGAATCCGCACCAACTCCTGTTGAAACATATACAATTACGGCAGTTTCAGCAAATCCGGGATATGGTACGGTTATTGGCGGTGGCACATATCCAGCAGGAACTGTTGTAACCCTTACTGCCGAAGCCAACGAGGGTTATCAGTTTATCCAATGGAACGACGACAATATTGAAAATCCACGCGAAATAACTGTTTCTGGTGATGCAATGTACATTGCGACATTCGCTCCAGAAAATGACATTTCTGAGATTACAGCACCTGAAATATCCATTTTCCCGAATCCTGCAAATGATGTTCTCAACATAATCTCGTCGGAAATAATTTCCGAAATCGAGATTGTGAATGTAATCGGGCAGATTGTTTTGCATTTGGATGTGAACGCCGACAATGCAGTTTGCAACATTGCAAATTTGCCAACAGGACTGTATGAAGTGCGTATTTATCAATCACGAGCTTCTGCTACTCTCGAGCAATTGGTTATCCATCGCAAATTCATAAAGGAATAAACGAAATGTTTTTAAAAATTGTAGGGGTAGGTTTCAAACCAGCCCCTACAATTCATATTCAACATATCTCATGTATAGGCGCAAAATTTTGCGTCTTCACTGAAATAACAATGCATAAACAAACATCAAATATTTTTTACGCATACAAAAATTTTATGCTATATTTGAAGCCGTTTTTTAACAACAGATAAATTAAAGGAATTAACTATGGATAAATTCATTTCAGTAGAGCAGGCCGTATCAATGGTGAAGGACGGAATGACCCTCATGATCGGCGGATTTTTAGGTGTAGGTTCAGCCAACAAGGTGTTGAAGGGAATACACGATGCAGGAATCAAGAACCTTACCATCATAGGTAACGATACCGCTTTTGTTGACAAGGGCGTAGGTATCCTCGTTGCAAACCATCAGGTTAAGAAGGCAATAGTTTCGCACATTGGTACAAATCCTGAGACTATCGCACAGTTGAACTCGAAGGAACTCGAAATCGAATTCGTACCTCAGGGAACTCTTGCAGAACGCATCCGTTGCGGTGGCGCTGGACTTGGTGGTGTTCTCACTCCAACCGGACTTGGAACCGTTGTAGCAGAAGGCAAGCGCGTTATCAATGTTGACGGCAAGGATTACCTCCTCGAACTCCCGATACATGCAGACATGGCATTGCTCGGTGCAACCGTTGGCGATGAAACTGGTAACCTCGTTTTCAAGGGCACAACCCAGAATTTCAACCCGATGATGGCTATGGCAGCTGATGTTGTTATCGCCGAAATTGAAAACATCGTTAAGGTTGGTGAAATCGCTCCTGAAGCAATTCATACACAGAACATTTTCGTTGACTATATTGTAAAATAAGGCTAAAAGGCTAGCAGGCTGACAAGGCTAAAAGAAGAAAAGGCAGACAGGCTGAAAGCCGACTTCAAGCCTTTAAGACTTTGAGCCTTCATGCCCAATAACCATAAACTTAGAAACAGGCGAAGCCATAGAAACAGCGAAGCGAAGAAACGGGCGTCAGCCCAAGAAACTTAGAAGCGCCGAAGGCATAGAAACTTAGAAACAAAGAAATTAGTAACATGGAATACAGAACAAAGATTAGACTGCGCATGAGCGCAAAGGACGCACACTACGGTGGCAATTTGGTTGATGGTGCTCACATGGTACATCTTTTTGGCGATGTGGCTACCGAACTTTTAATTATGCGTGACGGCGATGAAGGCCTTTTCTGCGCATACGATATGATTGAATTCAAGGCTCCTGTTTATGCAGGCGACTTCATCGAAGCTGAAGGTTGGATCGACCGCGAAGGCAACACTTCACGCCACATGATGTTCGAAGCTCGCAAGGTTGCTGTTGCTCGTCCCGACATTTCAGCATCTGCTGCTGACGAACTCGACGAACCGATACTTGTTTGCCGTGCTTCGGGAACATGCGTAACTCCAAAGGAATGTCAAAGAAAAAAATAAGCGTACGATATGGAAAAACTTATAATTACCGCTGCTATTTGTGGCGCAGAAGTTACCAAGGAACAGAATCCTAACGTACCTTATACCGTTGAAGAAATCGTACGCGAAGCAAAGTCGGCTGTTGACGCTGGTGCTGCTATCGTTCACCTGCATGTTCGCTTCGACGATGGTACTCCTACCCAGAGCCGCGACCGCTTCCAGGAATGCACCGAGGCTATCCTCAAGGTTTGCCCCGATGTAATACTTATCCCATCGACTGGTGGTGCTGTAGGTATGACTCCAGATGAGCGTCTGCAATCGACCGATACAAATCCAGTTCCCGAAATGGCTACCCTCGACTGCGGTACCTGCAACTTCGGTGACGAAATTTTCGACAACACAATGCCTACAATGCGTGCTTTCGGCAAGCGCATGATCGAACGCGGCATTAAGCCCGAATACGAATGCTTCGAAATGGGACACCTTGACACCATCCTCACGATGGCTCGCAAAGGTCAGGTTCCCGGCGACCCGATGCAGTTCAACTTCGTACTTGGCGTTCCAGGTTGTACTCCAGCAACAGTTGCAAACCTCTGCTGGCTTGTAAACGGCATTCCTGCCGGTTCTACTTGGACAGTAACTGGTGTTGGCCGCAATGCTTTCCCAATGGCAGCCGCTGCAATAGCAATGGGTGGTAACGTTCGCGTTGGCTTCGAAGACAACCTTTATCTCGAAAAGGGCGTTTTGGCAAAATCGAATGGAGAACTCGTTGCCAAAGTCGTAAGACTTGCTAAGGAACTCGGCCGTGGAATCGCAACTCCAGCCGAAGCAAGACAGATTCTTGGATTGAAGGCAAGATAAGATTACCGCTATCAAATAAAAAAGGTCATCCGTTGGATGGCCTTTTTTGTTTGATATTAATCAAAGTTATTCGACTACTAGTTTCTCAACGAAAACCTTATCGTCAGCAATGATTCTTACAAAATAAGTTCCTGGGATTAGGTTGTGATTGAAAATAACAGGTTTATCGTTTGTAACACTGATGTCGCGAGTTTCAACCATTGCTCCACGAGCATCATAGAGTTGATATGTTACACTGCCACTAATATTGCCAAAGACTATATTGTAAGTACCGTTATTCGGGTTCGGGAAGATTGAAACAGAAGGTACTTCTGCCATATTTGCCGAAACAAGCGACCCAAATGTTACATAAATAGTATGATTTCCGATTATATTGGTAAACGTGTAAGTATTGTTTTCAATGTTTTCCATTACAGAAAATCCGTCAACCAATACATTTTCGATGCGGTAACCTTCGTCTGGAATAATCATGAAGACTTGGTCATTGCCTTCACTAACAGTAATTTCACCAACAGGAGTAATAGTGCCGTTTTCGCCAGCTGTTGCGACAATTGTATAAGTTGGTATAATTGTGGCAAACTCACTTTTGTAACTCCAAGCACTTTGCTCGCCGCCACAAATGCCCCTAACCTGTATGTCGTATTCTGCACTTTGTGCCAAGTTAGTTATTTCATAATAGTTTTCTGTTGTTGTAGCTTCAATCCACTCTCCTGCTGGAATTGGCTCCGAATATAGGCCAAAATCATCCAAGTTTAAGCGGAATTGGTCAAAGCTATTGTAATGACGTACAGCAATATATCCCATCTGTCCATTAAAGGAATTCAAATCAACCGTATATTCTGTATATTCCTCCGTTGCGACAGTTTCAGGCAGCACCTGTGCTGTAAAGTCAGCGACTGCATTACCTCTTGTCGATACAAAAATGCCAAAATGTTCATCGGGATACGAAACATCCTGGATTCTCAACCAAACTTTCAACGTGCCATCTAATGCAAGTCGTGGAGATACCAGCCAATTGTCGGGTTCCAATGGAAACAAATCCGAATTTTCGAAACTTGCGGAAGTCATGCATACCGTTCCAGAATGGCAGTTAAAACCGCCACCTAATTCATCGGTCGATTGCCAGCAATAACCATCTTCATCGTTATCAATAGTTGTCCAGCCAACAGGAAGACCTTCTTCGAAATCAGTAAAATACGAAACTCCATCGGTTTCTGCAGTCCTATACCATATTACATAGCTGTCGGATTCGCCCTCCCATGTTACGAGAGCAGAAGTTGAACTGATATCCGACACGGCCAATTCACGTGGCGCATAACATGACGACAGCGTAATAAATGTAGTCTCCACCCATTCGCTTGGCTCGTATCCACAATTTGCACGCACCATCACCGAGTATTCCAATCCACCTATAAGGTTTGTTAATGTGTATGTAGTATCATTTACATCAACAATATGTTCCAAATCGTTGTTTATGCAAATCTGCCAAGCTGTTTCGTCTCCACCTGCCGACCATGATAAAGTTGCATAAGTTGTATCAATACTTGATGCTATAAGATTAGTAGGTTCGTAACATCTGGCAAGAGTTGCGAAAGATTGAA
Organism: Bacteroidales bacterium; assembly: GCA_017551515.1. GTDB lineage: Bacteria > Bacteroidota > Bacteroidia > Bacteroidales > ML635J-15 > Bact-19. The sequence goes on from JAFZLK010000107.1 coordinate 73,648, forward strand.
TCAGCCAGTTACTATATGAATCTTCCTGACATTTTGCTCGAAGACATACCCAATAATGGGTTTCTGGTCTTAATCCAGTCATTACATAGGAATTAGAATTTACATCTATCGCATTATCAAAATCAAAGGCTCTACAAATCTGCCATTCCGTTTCGTCTGCACCTGCCGTCCACGAAAGATCAAACCAAGTAGAACCAACATTGTTAGCCTGCAAATTAGACGGTCTAATACAACCTGAACAGTTGATCATGACAATTGAAGTATCACTTATGTTATTTATGAAAAAATTATTATTAGCATCTGTTAAACTATACGAAATTTCGCTTGCAAAAAAACCGCCACCATCAACCCACACAAACTTGATTCGACGACCATCACAAACAGGGATTCTGCCATCAACCTGCGATTCTCCATCTCTTACAGTCAATGTTGTAATAAGCACATCTGTTTCTGCATCCAATACTTTTATTAAAGAGCCTTCCCATCCATCACCATAACTATCTGAAAGAGAATAAATTATATCACACTGGTCTTCGGCCTCACAAAAAGCTGTAGAAAATTCATATACATTTGTCCACTCACTTTCACCATCGCTTTCGCAATTTGCACGCACTTTTACATTGTATTCCGTTCCTGACGAAAGCCCAGTTATTGTACAAAATGGAACATCAAGGTCAATAATGTTGTCTTCATCGTCATTAAGCACTAACTGCCAAGCTGTTTCATCTCTGCCAGCAGTCCAAGTCAGAGTTGCAGAACTCATGTCAATATTTGAGACTGTAAGATTGGTAGGAACAGGACATGCAATAAGAGTTGTAAACGACACACTATTAGACCAATCGCTTACACCAACACTATCGCTACAATTTGCGCGCACCTTAACCGTATAGTCAGATTCGGGAAGAAGTCCGCTAATGGTATATGTAGTTTCTGTAACATCAATTACATTATCTTCCTCTCCATTGACGCATACTTGCCAAGCAGTTTCGCTACCAACAGGTGTCCATGAGATTGTTGCATAATGCGCATTCACATTAGAAACTGCCAAATCCCTAGGTCTAGGGCAATCGGGTATTGTACAGTCAACAATATAAGAGACTGGTACTGTCTGCTGGTTGCTTACGTGAAATATTTCATACCCATTGACATCAGTTATTGTATAAGACAAATCCGGATCATTCATAGTACCCATCCACGCAAATCGTATTTCCTTGCCGTGGCAAACCGAAATCGTACCAGTTGCAAATGTATCAGTTGGCATTGTCAAAACTTTTAAGGCTCTCCCAGTTTCAACATCTACCACTTTAAGGGCTGAATTAAACCAGCCAAGGCCATAACTATCGAATAGAGAATATGTTATTTCGCACATATCTTCCGACTCGCATTGTGCCGTGAAAAACGGAACCTCGTAACTTGATTCGCTTTGTTCGCTGTCGCTACAATATGCTCGTAGTTTTAACGAATAGTCAGTATTTATAGTCAAACCTGTAATTGTGGCTTCCATTGTTGTTGTTCCTGCGTGTGTACTTTCAAAATTATTCCATGAGATACCATTGTCTAAAGTATATTGCCAAGTGGCTTCTTCTCCAACTGGTGTCCATGTTACAACTGCGGAATTGGTCGTAACGCTTGCTAAATTTACATTGATTGGACGCGGACACGACTGAATATAATTCACTTCAATATCATCAATGGAAACTTTCGAATCGCCCGTAGAATTATACATTCCTATAGCAATCCTATCAGCATCGGCGGGTACAGCATTCAGCGATACAGCATATTGCCTGTAGTTTTCTGTCAAAGTAATCGACTCCAAAGGGGTAAATTCTCCGTTTGACATATATCCAATCTGAAAACTTTCTGGAATATTAGCAAGAGCACTATACTTTGCCCAAAAGGAAATTGTCAAGGTATTAATATCCGACATTTGCGGCAAAGCTATGATATTTTGTGGACTATCGTCAGTTGTCCTCATTAACATATATCTTGTTCCTGAATAAGTAAGTCCAGTATAATCATGGAGTGCAGTTGAAACTACTGGGTATACGTAAGTATACTCATTGCTTTCAACAATACGCTGCCAGCAAGGAGGAATAACCCGACTGCCTACAACATCATCAAAAGTTTGAATATATGGGATTGCCTGAATACCGCAATCAGTTCTAAATGAAGCCATTGCCCATTCACAATCACCAGCATTCATACAGGCTGCCCTTACATAAACATCGTAATTTGTATTAGCTAAAAGTCCATTGATAGAGTACGAAGTTTGAGTAATGTTTTCAACCAATGTGCCTTCGTTTTCAACATTAAATCCATGAATGCCATATTTCAGCTCCCACACCACACTCGGAACATTATTCCAAGCGACATCAGCAGTAGTAGCAGTGATATTCGAGACGGTCAAATCAAATGGTCTTATATAATCAAGCTTTACATTATCAATATGTATATTGACATCCCCACCTGTTACAGTTGACTCGCCATAGAATGCAATTTTTACATTGTCTGTGCTATAATCAGCAAGACCAATTAGCACATTCTCGCCCGCAGTGGCAATATTGTTAAATACATATTCGGAACCTACATTGTCGTACTGGCGTAGGATTGTCCATGTTGCACCATCGTCTGTACTTATAAGGACGATAAACTTGTCACCTCGCTGACTAGTTGTATCCACTGGCTGTAATGTGCCTGAATATTGGGTTAATGCCAAGTCGAAAGTAAGTTGCACATTGGCATCCATGACAATATTTGGAGTTATCAACCATTCCTTGCGATAAGAGCCATATAAGTTAACATACGCATGCTTGTCAAAGACACCATTAATATTATACGAACAAAATACCCATCCGCCACTAGAATTGATGTTAAGGGAACCTCCGTCCAGCACAGTAGAAAGCAATCCTTGACCTCTTGACCAATTATCAGGAGTAGCGTCAAACTCCTCTAGAAATGGGATTCCATATTTTGTGGTAAAATTTGATGTCCTCCAACCAGATGTACCATTGGCTTCACAATCCCCCTGAACCATTACAGTATATGCAGTACCACTTGCAAGTCCAGTAATCGTATATGTAGGCGATGTCAAACCGCTAACGTTTGTATAATGACTCTCAGAAGTCACCTTGTATCGTATGTTCCATAGTGTTTCATCGGCACCTGCAGTCCACGATATAGTTGCTGAATGTACATCTGGTGTACAAATTATAGCTGTTGGTGCCTGACATGCAGAAATTGTTGTGGCATACCCGCTAACCCAATTGCTGTATCCTTCTTCACCGCAATTAGCACGCACCTTTACTCTTGTTTGCGTATTAGGAATTAAACCTGTAAGAGTATATTCATTTTCTGTAACATCAATAAGGTTACCTTCATCTCCATTAATACAAACCTGCCATTCGGTTTCGCTTCCGCCAGCTTCCCATGTCATAGTTACTGTAGTTGTGCTTCTGTCCGATGTCGTCAAGCCTGTAGGGGCAGGACAAGCTATAGAAGTTGTAAAGGATACATTACTAGTCCATCCACTATATCCTTCTTCTTCACAATTTGCCCGTATTTTTACATTGTAAACAGTTTCTGGATTCAACTCCGTTAATTCGTATGTACTAGAATTTACATTAATTAAATTGCCCTCGTCATCATTCAGGCAAATCTGCCAAGATGTTTCGCTTGCCCCTTCAGTCCATGTTAGTGTTGCACTTCTCACATCTATGTCAGACACGGTCAAGTTTGTTGGAACAGGACAAATTGGTGTTGTTGTAAATGACACATTACTTGTCCAGTTGCTATATGTATCAACTTCACAGTTTGCTCGTACACTCACAGTATATGTTGTTTCTGGAGTTAGTCCTGATAATTCATAAGGATTTGTATTAACATTAATTAAATTGTCTTCGTCATCATTCAGGCAAATCTGCCAAGACGACTCCTCACTTCTTGCTGTCCATGAAACTATTGCTCCGTATGCTGTTTCTTCACTTACTGCGAGAGATACAGGTTTTATACATTGTCCTGCTGAAGGAATAATACCCAACTGAATATCATTATGCCCATTAGCAAAAAGCTTGTATCCATCAAATGAATACAAATCATTAATATCTGGAAGCGAACTATTACTGCAATAATTTTTACAAACACACCTTCCTGCATGAGTATATTTGAATCTATAATAATAACCAAGACACCAACTTGTTGTATCATACATACAAATTATTAGATTGTTGATTCCATTGTACTCAAATGGCGTATCAAGCATAAGTGTAAACCAACCTTCTTCGGTAGCAGCAAAATCTCCTTCATATACTAATGTGACAGAATCAAGTGTAGGATCAAGATTATAATCAAACTCATCATTTGTGGTATGCATCATGTACATTCGAACTCCTGGTATTGAGAAAGACGATGCTGCCGTATTTCCATAGTAAAAACCTACAGAAACAATCGTTCCTGCCATCTCAATTTCATCGCTGGTATAGATTTGTAAACTAAGTGAATAATTATATTGCATATTTATCGGTTGCTCATGACATGTAGGTGTTCCATTTCCAATTTCAACAATTGTCTGGGCACATATTGCGATAGGAAAACAAAGTCCTGCCAGCGAAATCAAAATAAGTAAAAACTTTTTCATAATAGCTCTTTATATTTCCATTAATAAAATCAACTTTAAATATTTTATGGTACAAATATAATATTTTTCCGAATGACATGGCAATTAATTATCAATTATTCATTATCAAATATTCATTGTACATTGCTCATTGATTACTATATTTGCAGAACAAAAATCTAAAAACTATGGCAAAAGTAATAGGTCTTGGAAACGCACTGGTCGATATAATGACCATGATAGATAGCGACAAGGTTTTGGAAAAGCTGAACCTGCCCAAAGGCAGCATGCAACTTGTTGACAGTGAGCTGAGTGAAAAAATTCAGATGGAAACAAAAAAGTTCCCACGCAGTATGGCTAGCGGTGGTTCGGCAGCAAATACTATTCGCAGCCTCGCCAATATGGGTATATCAACAGGTTTTGTAGGCAAAATCGGTCCCGACGAACTTGGCGATTTCTTTGCAAGCGACATGAAGCGCACAGGTGTAATCCCGCGCTTGATAAAAAGTGAAACAGCCAGCGGTCGTGCCGTGGCATTGGTAAGCAAGGATTCGGAACGAACCTTTGCGACTTATCTCGGTGCAGCAGCAGAACTATTGGCCAGCGACTTGAATTCAACCATGTTCGTTGATTATGATATTTTACATATAGAAGGATATCTAATTATAAATCACGAACTTATCGAAAAAGCAATGGCGTTGGCAAAGGAAAACGGACTTAAAGTCTCGCTCGACCTTGCAAGCTACAATGTAGTTGAGGATAATCTTGATTTCTTGCGTTACCTTATCGAAAAGTATGTAGATATAGTTTTTGCAAACGAAGAGGAGGCTGCTGCCTTTACTGGTGGCAAGGATCCAGAAACTGCGCTCGAAATGATTTCGTCGCTTTGCGATATTGCAGTAGTAAAGATAGGAAAGCATGGCGCCTGGGTAAAGCATGGCGACTACAAGGACCTCGAACCAGAATTCCCTGCCACACGCGTCGACACAACAGCGGCTGGCGATAATTTCGCGGCAGGATTCATTTACGGTCTAGTAAACAACTGGTCGCTCGACAGATGCGTAAAGGCTGGCAATATCATTGCTGGCAACGTAATCGAGGTTGTTGGTGCAACTATGGACGAAAAACGTTGGACAAGAATAAAGAATGAAATAGCGAAGATATAAATGGCGAACAGGCTAAAAGGCACACAGGCGTGCAGTCTTTTAGTCGTGATGTTCGCGAAGATGTATTTTCAAACATAGAAACATAGAAATTAGAAATTAGAAACAAAAAAAGGGCAACCGACTGGTTGCCCTTTTTTCAATTTGTTCGCTATTGTTTAATTATTTGCTTTACGATTATACCTGAATTTTCAGTTGTAATCCTTACGCTGTAAACGCCGTTTGTCCAATCGGACGAATCAACACTTATAGCACTCGAGTTCACATTAATCATGCCCATTGACTGACCTACTACATTGAAGATTTCAATTGTGGTTATTCCTTCGCATTCAATCATGAACTTATCGCTTGCTGGGTTAGGATAAATTTCAACAGAAACACTGGTTTCATCAATGCCTGTCTGTATTGCTTGAATGCTTTCCGATGGATCGGATTCGCCGTACTGGCAAATTGTTACAATATAATATGTATCGCCTTCCTGTCCGTTCATATCAGCATAGCTTGTTGTAGAAATGTTGGCAATTGTTTCGTTGTTACGGAAGACATTGTACGATACTGCATTTTCGACAGCATTCCACGAAATTAGGTTTCCGAAAGATTCAACAGAAACTTCTAAGCTTTCAACTGTGTTGCACTGCTCAATTACAGGAGAAACAACGGTTTCTGAAGGATCAGACATATTGCCGTTTCCGCAGTTAGTAACAACATAGTATCCAATGTTCTGTCCGCCCTCGACATCAAAGTATGTTGTTTCCGAATTGGTTGAAACGAGAACACCGTTGCGGTAAACCAAGTACGATTCAGCGTTTTCTGCAGCAGTCCATGTAAGCAGGTTGCCAGTTGTTCCGTAGGCATTAGCTTCAACAGTAAGGTTTGTAACAGCATTGCAGTCTGGAACATCAGTTCTTTCGATGAATGTAACATAAATACTGTGACCATTTTCAGTTACATAGTTGAATGTATAACTTGCACTTGCTCCAATAGTTGCGTAGCTTGATATGTCATTAATAGCGCTTTGTCCGTCAACTACTACATCGGCAATTTCGTAGCCTTCATCTGGCGTAATAGTAAATGTAGCATCATTACCGCAAACAACCTCAATGTCGCCTGCTGGGGTTATTGTTCCTCCATTACCAGCACTTGCAGCAATTGTGTAAACAATCTGATTGAATGTCACATTGATTGTCTGTTCGGTGGTTACATTAGGTATTGTATAGGAGTTGTTTGCTTCAAGTTCTACAGGCGTACCATTGACGGTAACAGTGCCAATTGTATAGCATGCATCAGGCGTTACCGTGAATGTAAAGTCTTCACCTTCGGTTACAATCTGTGTGCCAGTTGGAGAAACAGATCCGCCTTCTGCATCGGCATTTATTGTTATTACAATTTGACCTTCTGGAATTTCAAGGAATGTTGCAGAAATTGTGTGATTTGTAGTTACGTTCGAGAAAGTATAAGAATTCTGTGTTCCCACGCTTTCTCCATCAACAGTTACATCACTGATAAAGTAGCCTGTGTTCGCTGCAATTGCAAATGTTTTACTTTCGCCGCAGTTAACGCTAACATCTCCGTCTGGGGTTATTGTGCCACCATTGCTGGCAGAAGCAATAATTGTATAAATAATCTGGTCGAAAGTTACATTTACGGTATGGTCTGTTGTAACATTGCTGATTGTGTACTGGTTGTTTGTAAGATTAACATTGTTTCCGTCAACGGTAACCGATGCAACTTCGTAGCAGTCGTTTGGAGTTACCGTGAAAGTAAAGTTGCCACCTTCGTAAACGGTCTGTGTTCCATTAGGAGAAACAGTACCGCCATTGTTTGAGTTAACTGCTACAGTATAGCTTGGTAAATTGTTATCAATAGTTACGCAACTCTGTGCAGCAAGCGATTCGCTGTCGTCGTTGCAGACTGCACGGATGCTGAAGCAGTGTTCACCAAGAGCAAGGTCAGTTGCTGTGTAAGTTCCCGTAGTAATGTTGGATGCTATGAGAACACCGTTGTCGTATAGGTTGACAGAAGCTGCTCCGGTTAAAGCATTTCCACTGATTGTGATGTCATCAACGCAGAATATAAACATGTCACTTGATATACAATGTATTGCAACATATTTTGCATTGGCTGGAACAATGTAGGAATATTCTGTCCATGTCGTAGTGGTGGTTGTTGCAGAATTGTTCAAATTAATGAAATCTTCAGCAGAATTTCCAGTTGTAGAATATGCAGCGTAGAATTTTTCGGTGCTATAGTTTGACGAGAAGGATCGTGCATAGAACGAAAAGTTGAAATCTTCAGTAAAATTTAGTTCAGGGCTTACAATCCAGTCATCGTTTTGCACATTGTTTGCGTATGGGGCGCCTATAAAATTATTCCCTGAATGGGCTGTTACATTTGCTGCTTGACCCGTAATCTGGCTGCCGTCGAGGACGATGAACGCCATCTTCGAACTTTCGTTTGTGAATTCAATAGTACTGAATGTGCCTGTATTGGTATTGTCGCCGTCGATATAAGTCCAGCCAACAGATCCAGCCGAGTTGATTGTTCCGTGCGTGTGGTCTTCGAAGTCATCGCTAATTGTTACTGTTGCAATTGTCTGTGTATCCCATGTGATTGTAGCTTCGGTATTGTTTACAGCCACCTGCAATCCTGTTGGAGCTTCGCAGGCAGGACCAACAGCAGTGATTGTAATCGTTTCGTTCCAAGAATTGCTTCCGTCGGCTATTGCTACGTTGATTGTTGCAACGTGACCATCAGGAACATTTTCTGCCATTGTGAAATTGAATGTGCCGTTGGCAGTGGCGTTGCGATCCATTGTTCCGAGAGTTGCTGTTGTTGTATTAAGTGTGAGATATTCGTCTGTGGTAGAAAGAGTTGCTGTTGTGCTTGCACTTGTTGCCATACCACCGTTATTTACAAATGTAACATTAAGGTCGTTGGTGGTGTTGTAACGTGCGCTTGTCGGAGTATAACTTTGTACAGCGACTTCCGGTCCTGGCATATAGCAGCTTATTTCTGCTTCCCAACCAGCAGCAGTGGTACTGCCGTTTGATGTAAATACTATTGTAAGAGCACCAGCATCGTTTGTTGCTGTTACTGTACCTGGATTAGTTGTTCCACAAACACCATTTACAAGCACATTTGCCGAAGTTGAAGTACCATCATAAATATATAATTTATCTCTACAACCATAATAACCTGACGATGCTTGTAGTGCAAATGAATTAAATGTCAGTCTTACCATTGCGCCTTCGGTGCTTGGATAAATGGTCTGAGTGAAGTTGGCGTTGTTTTCATAGTCGCTATCACCACCCGGGTCTCTGTATATTCCACCGCAAGTTGTAATGGTTTCATTGCTCATGTTTATTTCAGGATACAGTACCGTAATGTAGCCAACCTTTGTTTCCGTGTCGGAACTATATGCATTAGTTGCAACCAATGTTACTGTGTAATTACCAGGCTCATTGTAGGTAACGGTTGGATTCTGCTCGGTAGAAGTTGCAGGAGTTCCGCCTTCGAATGTCCATGCCCACGAAGAAACAATGTTCTCAGTAAGGTCGGTAAATGTTATTGTCGTACCAACTGATATTTCTGTTTCCGATGCTACGAAGTCTGCAACTGGAGGATTTGTGTTAGGATTAACAGTAATGTAGTTTGTTTCGGTCTTGGTATGGTTGCCAAGTGGATTTTCAACGTACAAACTTACTGTGTAAGTTCCCTGAGTCATATAGGTGTGAACAGGATTTGCTTCGGTTGAAGTCTGACCGTCGCCAAAGTTCCACAGGTAAGATGCTGCATACTGCGAATTGTTTGTAAAGGTTACCGATTCGCGTTCAAGGATTGTTGTTGGTGTACCAGTAAAGTCAGCTGTAGGTGGATTTGGAGCTACTACAGCAACCGTTCCGAAATATGGCTGGTACTGCTGACGAGTAACAACAACATAAAGGGTTCCTGTGGCAGGTATCGCATTGGTGAAGTTAACGGTTGCCACACCTGATGAGTTTGCGACAGCCACACCGTAAATTGTAGATTCGTTGTCGGTAACTGCAACATACGAACCTGCAATTGCATTAACGGTCATTGAAGTTGCTCCAGTCATTACCGATGCTGGAATTGTAACATTATTTACTTCAGGCTTTGTAATGTATGGCATTATGGAACCATCGCCGAATACATGATAGTACAGCCAATAATAATTTGCATCAACAGAAGTCAAATAGTTTGTTTCATGAGCTGATGCAACTGCAATATCACCAATATTCAATAACGATGAGGCAGAATTCCAATATTCATCAATGAACATTGCATCATAAACACCCATTGTAGTATTTGCAGTTGTTGGAGTTCCAGTAAGCTGATAAGTGTTGCTATTAAAATTAACACCTGTACCAATTGCCCAATAAAAGTCCTCGAACCAATAGCTAACAGGAGAGTTTCCAATGTAAGCAATAGCCCCTGCATTTGGAACACGAATCATTGTTTCTGCGAAGCAAGCTGTTGTTCCTATTGCAGAACCTGGAGAATATGATGTTGATGTATTGTTGAAATTACCTGTAAGACAGCAGTTTCCTACGGCAAAAAAGTATTTTCCTGTATTTGTAAGCGTTGCTACTTGGGCGGCTGTAAATTGTGGAGCTTGCCATTCCTGCTTGTCACCATGAGCAGTATAGTTAAGAAAGCAGAAACCATCGTTTATTCCGCTGTAAACGCCATTGTTTGAACTTGAATATCCACCAGAATTACGATTTGAAGTTATTGTGCTTACATTTCCATTTTCAAATCCGCCGTAAGTTGTATTGCTTGTATTGAAATAATATGTAGATGCGTATGTAACAGTTGGTCCAGCAACTAAATTTGTCCAGCTTGAATCCCAACCACCAACAATTTTCACATTGTTAAGGTAATTTCCTCCATCTGCAAATTCATACTTCTCGTATGTTAAAACTTTGTTGAGGTAATTTTCGAGATGAGTAGTGTTTTCTACAGAAATACGGCTGTAAAGCATTTCAGGATAATAGTCGTTGCTTGAAGAGTAGTCTATTGATGCATAACCTATATCGGTTGCTGATTGTTCATCTTCCACCGAATTTGTTTTATATTGTGGGACCTGTCCTGTATCACCTATTACAATAAGATACGAATAAGCGTTGCCAGATGATACCGATGCGTTGTATTTTGTCTTTATGAAACTTGCTATGTTTGTAGCTGTTGTTCCTGTTTCATCGGTGTAGAAAATGTCGACATAATAACCTTTCTGCAATTTCCAAGCAAGCCACTGGTTGAGAACAGAATTGTTCCTGAAGCCAGAATAGCAAATAACAAGCATTTTAACAGGTGTATGATACATATCGGTATGCGTATCGTAAACCCCCTTGATGGTTGACTGACCGAACATGCTCTTGTTGAGCAACTGGTCGTAAATGCTGTTGAAAGCAGGGCTGTAAGTGTTTGCAAACATACTCTGCGTAAGTGCAGTATTGGCATTCTCGAAATTGACCGAAACATTGATGTCGTTGCGAACCTTGATGGTGTTTGCAGCGGCATTATATGCGACTGGTCTAATTGTAAGTTTACCTAATCTGAATCCATACATAGTTCCGAGATACTCTACCGAAGCAATTTCATCGCTTGTGTAGGTATCGCGTGCGTATGCAGCATCATTGACAACATATTCAACAGTTGTCGGGTCGATGTTTTTTGCTACAGAAGCCTGCTTAGCCGACAAGGTGTTTATGTCGTAGTCGACCAATGCGTATTCGTTTTCCGAATATCCGTTTACCGTTACAACTGGTGTTGCACCTTCTGGGATTGCAATCATCTTGGTAATCATTGGAAGTGTTGGCGAGCCTAAATCTCCGTATGGGAATGAACCATCAATATAAATTTCGGAGAATGTGCCCTTTTCGTTTGAAATGGGTTGGCTCTCGATGGAATTAAATGAAAATGTCGTTCTGAATCCTGACATTGAATTTGTCTGAAGAGAACCACTTTTTGTTGCCGATGGGGTCAGCGGGATACGCCCGTTCTGCGAAAATGCGAAACCGCACATTACGCTAATGACCACTAATAATAGTGTTAGTCGTTTCATAAAAAAATGAATTTAAAATAGCTTCGCAAGTTATAAAAAATCTTGGCAAGTAGTTATATTTGATTGCCAAATTATATGAAATGAATGTATTTCTGTGATTGTTTGGAAGAATTGAGTATAAATATTATTTTTCAGTCAAAGTTGCGCATTTTAGGCTAATAATATTTTTTATGAGATATGGCTTTACTAAATATGGTGACAAAGTGGCATATCCCGATAATAAGTCAATCAACCTATTAAATCAACTCCTTTAATTCCTTGAGAACCTGTTTTTTTCCTGGTTCGCCGCTGCGTTTTGCTGTTTCGGTGAAGTAATGATGTTCGGTAATAAACTTGTATTGCATCTTGTTCCACTGCTCTATCGAGTCGATTTTGCCACGCTCGAAAAGTTCGCGGAAAAGGTTCTGCGAGATAGGTATGAAGTCTGGTCGTCCGAGATAGTCGAGGTCGGCATCGCACATGATTTCTTCGAGCAGGTTGTGAGGATTCTGCGGTACCTTTGTAGCCATTATCATGCCCTTGATTTTTTCAATCTGTTCGCGCGAGAACTTGCGCTTTCCCAATTCCTGCTGTGCCAGTCTTGCACCAATCTCCTCGTTGTTGTCGTAGCTTGCCATAAAACCGGTATCGTGGAACAAGGCTGCGCAACGCAATAACAACAAATCTTCCTCCGATACATTTTCTTTAGTGCCGATGTCGGTGACACGGTAAATAGCATCAGAAGTATGCTTGATATTATGATAATATAGGTTTTTAGGCAAGTCGCGTTGCAACTGTTCAAAAATATCTTCCTGAAGTATCGAAAAGTCGAGGCTGAGTTTGCGTACATTAAACAGATGGTTTGGCGTGATTCCATCTCCGTTTTCCGAGAGTTCTTCGAGAATGCCGTCCACAAAGTACATTTCCATTTCGCCTTTGTTCTTCACATTCATTATGCCGCGGGTTTCGCACTTGAAAAATTTCTTTACTTGCCTGTAGGTTGCCTCTGATATGTTAACCTTGCCGACTTCGCCGTGCGATTCCATCCGGCTTGCAATATTTACAGTATCGCCCCAAATGTCGTATTCTATCTTTTGTGCGCCAACAACACCTGCAACAACTGGACCCGTATGGATTCCGACGCGCATTTTCATCTTGAGGTCGTGATTTTTGTTGAGATTGTCCAAAGCCCTTTGCATTTCCAAGCCAGCGAGAACTACTTCGACAGGATTTATGGCATCGCGGTTGGGCATTCCTCCAGCACACATATATGCATCGCCGATAGTTTTGATTTTCTCGATGTTGTACTTGGCAATGATATTGTCGAACGATACAAATAGTTCGTTTAGATACTTGATTAGTTCTTCGGGATTGGTGGCGGCTGCTATTTTGGTAAATCCTTGTATATCGGAGAATAATACCGTCACCATATCGTATTTCTTGGATGTTGCGTTTCCTGTCTGCTGAAGTTCGGTAACAGTGTTCTGTGGCAAAAGTTTCTTTACCAATTGTTCGGTTTGCTCCTTTTGTAATACAAGGTCGTTTGTACGCATTTCTACAAGTTTTTCAAGACGGTATCTTTCGCTCGTATGGATGATATTTCTCCAAGCGACAATCAAGACTGTTATAACAACGAAGCAAAGAAAATAAAGAATGTATGCCCAAACCGACCTGTAGTATGGCGGAGTAACCTCGAAATTGAACTCGGCAATGTTGCTTATCTGTCCGTATCCGTTGCGGGATCGTACCATAAACTTGTATTTTCCTTCCGAAAGGCTTATATATTCCTTGTACGAATCTGTTGTCCAATCCGACCAGTCTTCGTCAAGTCCTTCGAGCATGAACTGGTATTCGGTGTCGCCAAAGGTGTTGTATGCAAGTCCTGCCACCTCGAACCTTATTTTCCTATCGAGATACTTTATTTCGTGCATGAGTTTTACATCTTCTTGATAATCATGGTCAAAAGCGTATATTATGGAGTCGTTTGCCACGGCTACGGTTCTTATCATGCACACGAAAGCGCTGTCATTTTTTGTTAGCTGGTTCTTGTTGCGCGTGTACTTTATCAATGCATCGGATGTGCCGAACCATACTATATCGGCACTTTCGGGGAAAATTGTTTCGACCACCGATTCTCGCATTTGTCCTAGTGCTGATGTTTCGCGTACAAAACTTCCATCCGAATCGAAGCGGATTATACCACATTCGCGTTCGTATGCATCCGACAGCGAGCAGTTGTACCATATATTCCCGCACGAATCTTCGCGAATAATGCCGAACACCGAAGAACAATCAGACCCAATGCAGAAGCAGGTTGTGTCTTTTGCAAATTTTTCATGCCTTTTGTCAAATCGGTAAAGCCCCAGCGAAGTCGAGAATACTGGACCAAGTTTCTTGGTCGAGTAAACATCCACCCAGTCGAAGTCGGGGGGCAGTCCGTCCGATGCTCCATAGCTTGAAACCATAGCATCGAGGTTAAGCGAGTCGCCTGTGTAAAAACTGTACAATCCGTCTCGGTCGGTGCCTAGCCATACATTGTCATTGTTGTCGGAGGCGATGGTGCGCACCGTACGCGTCATATTCTTCATGTTGCCGATTTTCTCAACTTTTCCTTCTGATATTGTGGTGACGATGATTCCCGAATGTCCGCCAAGTAGTACATATTTGTCTCCTCCAATGGTTATGGGCATCATAGAGATTAGCGACTCTTCCATTACTTTTTCGGCGGTTCCTTCGTTGACATCAAATAGCCCACCTGATGTTACTGCATACAGATGGTTGTCGTAAATGCATAGTTGCCAGCAGTTTTCGAAAACACCTCTTATGCTTCTGAATCCGAACATGGTACCTCCCGGGGTTTCTATTCGGTAGTGCTTGAACAAACCAACGGTGGTTCCAACATATAGTATTCCATTGTAGCGTATGACCGAAAGCACTGCTCCTCTTAGTCCGCTGGATGCATTGAAAATAGACAGTCCCGAATTGGTTTCAAGCAGGCTGATTCCATTTTCGGTAGTAATCCAGACTTTGTTCTGGTTGTCAATGTAGAGGTCGTTTATAGAATTGTCCTTCAAACCGTTGGATGTTGTTGCCATAAACCGTGCTTTGCCTTGTTCGTCAAACGATACAATGCCGCCTGACTTTGTGCCTATGACAAATGTTCCATCGCGGAGAACAGCCATTTTCGAATATTCGTTTTTGTTTATGTACCTGTCGAACTCTGTGTTGAAATATTTTAGTCCTTCGCTTTTTGTATATGAGAAGAAGCAATTTCTTTGTCGATCTCGTATAATAACACGGTTCTCCTTTGCCTGTACAAGGTCGGCGACATCAATGGAATCGACAGCCACGCAGATGTCATCAGAATCATATTTTCCATGATTGAGGCGTTGTAGCGGAGCAAATCTGCGTTGTATGTATGCTGTACCATTTATATCGATGAGGCGGAAAGGCTTGCTATCAATAATTTTCTTTATAGAGGAGTCGGCATAGACATACATGAAAAGTTTGTCGCTTGATGCAAAATATATTGCATCTTTGCAAGCCGTTACTTTTACAATTTGTCCAAAAGCGCAGTCGAGATTGTTTGATAATTCGTCCAGACTTAGGTGACCATCCTTGTAAACCACCTTGCCGAATGTGTTGTATCCGCCGTAAAAAATCTCGTTGTTGTCGCTTACTGCTATTTGTGGTCGTCCTGGTACTTTTACTATTGTCCAGTGCTCGCCGTCGTATTCCATGACGCCGTTGGTATTTCCGAAATACATGAGCGAGTTCTTGTCCTGCACAACGCAGAAATTCTGGCTCTCCTGACGGTAGTCGGCAGGACTGAAGTTCTTTATCTGGGGGATGCCGTATTCATCCGATTGTGCAAATGCTGTCACGAATGCCAGCATCAAAATAGCGATTGCAAAAATTTTTCTTCTCATATTAGTAACGACTTGGCAGTTCAACATAGAAGCAGGAACCTTTGCCCACTTCCGATTCAACGCTAATTTTTCCATGAAGTATATCAATGTACGACTTGACTATTGCAAGTCCAAGTCCAGCACCTTTTGTTGCAAGGTCACCATTTTTCGTCTGGTAGAACCTGTCGAAAATGTTGTCTATGTCTTCCTTTGCTATTCCGACGCCATTGTCGCGGACAGAGATGCAAACCTTTTCATTGTCAACACGGTAGTCGATTTCCACCTTTCCGTTCTTTGTGAACTTTATGGCGTTGTTCATTAGGTTTATGATTATTTGTCTCAACTTTACATTGTCGGAAATGATAAGCACTTCTTCGTGTTTCTGTGCAAGGTTAACAATCTGGACATTGTTTTCGGCTATCATTCTGTCCGATTGCATCGATGCGCAAATGTCGGCAATAATTTTCTTCAGGCCGATAATTTCCGACTTCGCCTGTACGGTGCCTGCATCAAGTTTCGACATCTCAATAATGTCCGAAAGTACATTGTGCAGTTGGTTTGATGAGTCGAGGATGATTTTCAGGTATTCCTGCTTTTGTGGGTCATTTTCGCTTTCGAGTAGCAGGTCGGCAAAGCCGATTATTCCGTTCATCGGCGTGCGAAGTTCGTGCGACAAGTTGCTGAGGAATACCGACTGAAGTTTTTCGCTCTCTTCGGCTTTCTTCAGTGCTGTGTTAAGTTCCCTTATGGTGCGGTTCCTTTCGGTTACATCGGATACAACCATCAAGGCATCGTTTTCGATTGGCGAGAACCTAAGTTCAAACTCATACGGTATTCCGCCTATTGCAACTTCAACATTTTGGGTTTCGTGGTCGTTGCCTTCGATTATTCGCGCTACACTTTGCCTTATTATCATGTCGTATTCCTTGCGCGTCATGTAGCTTATAAACCTTTCTGTGAACTCGTTTTCGCTCTTGGAATATTCCAAAAACGGGAATTTTTCACCCACAAATACATCCTTTATCTCGGCATTTGCCCCGAATATCACAGTCACATCTTTCGACATCTTCTTGAAATGTGCCTTTTGCAAGTCCATGTCTTGGATTCTCTTGCGGTAGCCGAGCATCTGGTTTTCGTATATTTTTCTGGAGGTAATGTCAAGAATTACAGCTTGGTACATGTCTGCGGATATGGCGCTTGAATACATTTCCACAACCTTTACAGTTCCGTCTCCGCATTTTAGTTCACGCTCGGCGTTTATTATTTCGCCTTCATCCACATGTGTATAGTCTAATGGTTTGCTGGTGACGCTGTTTTCTGTGAAAAATGAGATGATATTCTTGCCGAGAATTTCGCGCGGAGGCATTTTTATCATTTCGCAGAAGCGGTCGCTGACATCGATTATGTTGCCGTGCTTGTCGCCGATAAGCACACCGCATGGCGACTGCTCTACTATGACTTTGTAGCGCGACACTGCATCGCGCATTAAAGGATTTGACTTTCGTACATTCTTCGGTGTGAAGTAGCACAGCGAATTTTCCTTGTCGATGTCGTAGATGTGCATTTCAAGGACAGTCCTGCTTTCTTCGGATATTACCTCGTAGTCGAAAATCTCCTCCTTGCGGTTTGGTGCGGTTACTACGATGCTACGCTTTTTCCGCTTGGTAACCTTTAGTATGTCGGTTATATGATGACCGCGAATGTCATTGTTTATTTTTAGTAGCGAGTAGGCTCTGCTGTTTACCCTCACAATTTCACCGTTTAGCATTTGTATTATTCCGCACAGCGAGTTCTCGAACAATGCCAGATTGTTGCGGTATTCTATGCTAAGGTTGTCCATTATCTGCTGTATCTCGCGCCTGTTTTCCATTACAATGGCGATGTGCCTAGTGTCGTCTGATGTGGCATAGAATACTTTGGCGGTAAAAGGTATGTCGCCCCAGATGGTGTTCTGTGCAAGAAACAGGTATTCGCATAGTCCGTCATCGTTGCACAAATTGGCGATATTGCGCTCCGTTTCGTGCTTGCTGAACTTGCCAAGCGAAAATATGGATTTGCTAAGATATGATTTGTAGTTCCAGCCCCACATCTTGACGGCGGAATTGTTAATGTCGCAAATGTCGCCTTCTGGAGTTACAAGCAGACATAGTTCCGACAATGCGTCAAGTGTTTCGCGAAATGGACGAACGGACTTGTGAATCTCTTTATTTTCAATGTTGTCCTTTTCGTTTACCGGAGTTACGATTGACACGCAAAACTTTTGGTCTTCGAAATCTATTATCGATGAATATGCGGTTACGCTGACATATTCTCCGCTTTTTTTCAATAACGAAAAGCCTATTTGCTGTGTTTGCACTTCGGTGCGGAAAAGTTTGTCAATCGCCGACTTGATTTTTTTGCGGTCTTTTGGGTCAATGTAGTTTTCGATGTACAAACTTGGCAGGTCCTCTATGTCATCAAGTCCGATTATTTGACGCATTGCTGAATTTTCGTACATCAATATGGTATTGCGGTCGCATATCAATACCCCCGACTTTATGTTTCCGTATAGCTGGTTCACTGTATTCCAGAACAAAGCGTTGCCTTGCTTTTGCCGTCCATACGAATCACGGTACTTCATTAGCCCTATATATACAGTCTGACCTTTCTCTTCAATCCTTATCATTGATTCCATAAGGTTGATGAACGATCCGGTTTTTGTGCGCAGGCACAGGGGCATGTCGATAATGTAATCGTTGTCGGCGAACATTGACAGCAGGTCGGATTTGAGAATCAAGTATTTGCCAGTATTTATCTCCGACATTATTTCAGCCACTGATGAATAGCCAAGCATTTCGGCAAATTTGATATTGACGCTAATGAACTTTCCGTTCGAATCGAGTTTGTATTCGGGAACAAGATTGTCGGTTCCGAGTTTGTTTTCGACAATAAGCCTGTTGCGTTCAATGTTATGCTTTATAATTTGCCTGTTATGTTCGTCAATCTGTAGCTGAATCTTATCCATACCTGAATATTATGCAGTGGCAAAATTAAGACATTATTCGACACGGCAACCAAATGAATACAGCAAATAGCACAAAAATTAATTCATCGTTATTTCACCCTTGCTGTTGATAAAAATGGGAATTTACACTTCTTTTTGCTGGACGCTAAGGAAAAACTTCACTACATTTGCAAAAATCAAACTTAAAGGACATGACACTAATTAAATCAATATCAGGCATCCGCGGAACTATAGGCGGACAAATTTCGGAAAACCTAACCCCAATCGACATAGTAAAGTTTACCACTGCATACGGTATCTGGAACCGCAAGCATAACCTTGGCAGCAACAAGATTGTTGTTGGTCGCGATGCTCGCCTTTCGGGTCAAATGGTGGAAAATATTGTAGTTTCAACATTGGTTTCGCTCGGTTTCGAGGTTGTAAATATCGGAATGGCAACCACGCCGACTACAGAGATGGCTGTAATCATGGAGAAAGCCGATGGTGGTATAATTATCACCGCAAGCCACAATCCAAAGCAGTGGAATGCCTTGAAACTCCTTAACAGCCACGGTGAATTTCTTACCGACAAGGAAGGTAAGGATGTGCTTGCAATAGCTGAATCGGAGGACTTTACATACAACGACATAGACCACATCGGTAAGGAAACAAAAATTGCCAACTACGAGGACAAGCACATCGATGAGGTTTTGAAGATGAAAGTTCTTAACCTTAATGCAATTAAGTCTGCAAATTTCAAGGTTGTAATCGACTGCGTGAACTCCGTTGGTGGAATTGTATTGCCAAAACTCTTGAAAAAACTTGGTGTGAACAACATCGTTGAACTCAACTGCGAGGCTAACGGGCATTTTGCACATACGCCAGAACCAATTCCAGAGAACCTTACGCAAATTGCATCGGAAATGCCAAAGCAGAACGCAAATGTTGGCTTTGTAGTTGACCCCGATGTCGACAGGCTTGCAATCATTTGCGAAGATGGACAGATGTTTGGTGAAGAATATACTTTGGTATCGGTTGCCGACTACATTTTGTCGAAAACTCCGGGCAATACGGTTTCCAATATGTCATCTACCCGCGCTTTGCGCGATGTAACCGAAAAGTACGGCTGTGCATACAACGCAGCCGCAGTAGGAGAGGTCAATGTCGTAACAAAGATGAAGGAAACCAATGCCGTCATCGGTGGCGAAGGCAATGGCGGAGTTATTTATCCCGAAGTACATTATGGTCGCGATGCTCTTGTAGGAATTGCATTGTTCTTGTCGCTTATGGCTGAAAAGAAAATGAAGGTTAGCGAATTACGCCGAACCTTCCCCGAATATTCAATCTCGAAGAACAAAATCCAACTCAACGAAAAAATCAATGTTGACAACATTTTGAAGACAATGGCTTCAAAATATGCTGGAAATCCTGTTTCAACGATTGATGGCGTAAAGATTGAATTCCCCGAAACCAAGGAATGGGTGCATCTGCGCAAGTCGAATACTGAACCGATTATACGCATTTATTCCGAAAGTAGCACCATCGAAAAGGCAGATGTGCTGGCAAAAAGGATAATGAAGGAAATAGAGGCGATATACAATTAACAATTGATAATTAACAATGGACAATGAATAATTGACAATTAACGACCCTTCCTATGATGTCATTCTGAACTTGTTTCAGAATCTTTAGTAGGGATGTGTTCAAAAGACAATTGCTCAATACTAAATAAAAAGTTCCGCCATACGACGGAACTTTTTATTTGGAATAGGTTTGTTCTAATTACAGCTTTGGACCTGCATCAACCAATTTCTTGCCTGCTGGGTTGCTTGTGAACTTTACAAAGTTCTTGATGAAGCGTCCTGCAAGGTCGCGAGCTTTAACATCCCATTCGTCGGCTGTTGCGTAGGTGTCGCGCGGGTCGAGAATCTTCGGGTCAACGCCTGGCAATGCTGTTGGAACTTCCAAGTCGAAGTACGGAATCTTCTTTGTCGGGGCGGTAAGTATTGCACCATCAAGTATTGCATCGATAATGCCACGGGTATCCTTTATAGAGATACGCTTGCCAGTACCATTCCAGCCTGTATTAACCAAATAAGCCTTTGCGTTGCTCTTTTCCATGCGCTTTACAAGTTCTTCAGCATATTTTGTTGGATGCAATTCGAGGAATGCCTGACCGAAGCATGCACTGAATGTCGGTGTCGGTTCTGTAATACCACGTTCAGTACCAGCCAATTTTGCTGTGAAACCGCTCAAGAAATAGTACTTGCACTGTTCTGGAGTTAGGATTGATACTGGAGGAAGAACACCGAAAGCATCTGCAGAAAGGAAAATTACATTTTCTGCTGCAGGAGCTGCGCTTATCGGGCGAACAATCTTCTCGATGTGGTCAATCGGGTAGCTAACGCGGGTATTTTCGGTGACGCTCTTGTCGGCGAAATCAATCTTGCCGTTTTTGTCAACGGTAACATTCTCAAGCAATGCATCGCGACGGATAGCATTGTAGATGTCTGGTTCGCTGTCCTTGTCGAGGTTGATAACCTTTGCGTAGCAGCCACCTTCGAAGTTGAAAACGCCGTCATCATCCCAGCCGTGTTCGTCGTCACCGATGAGCAAGCGCTTCGGGTCGGTCGAAAGTGTGGTCTTGCCAGTGCCGCTCAATCCGAAGAAGATGGCTGTGTGCTTGCCCTGCATGTCGGTGTTGGCCGAGCAGTGCATTGCTGCAATACCTTGCAATGGCAGGTAGTAGTTCATCATCGAGAACATACCCTTTTTCATTTCACCACCGTACCATGTGTTGAGGATAACCTGTTCACGACTTGTGATATTGAATACAACTGCGGTTTCGCTGTTGAGGCCGAGTTCCTTGTAGTTCTCAACTTTTGCCTTCGATGCTGTGTAAACTGTGAAGTTCGGTTCGAAAGTCTTGAGTTCTTCCTCGGTCGGCTTGATGAACATGTTGCGTACGAAGTGAGCCTGCCATGCAACTTCCATGATGAAGCGGACATTCATGCGTGTGTCCTTGTTAGCACCGCAGAATGCGTCAACTACGAACAATTCCTTGTTGCACAACTGCTTTTTTGCAAGGTCTTTCACAACTTCCCACGTTTCCTGCGAGCAAACATGGTTGTCGTTCTTGTACTCGTCGGTTGTCCACCAAACTGTATCCTTTGAGTTTTCGTCCATAACGATGAACTTGTCCTTGGGAGAACGACCAGTATAAATACCTGTCATTACATTTACAGCGTTGAGTTCGGTAAGCTGTCCCTTGTCGAAACCTTCGAGCGACGGGTCCATTTCAAATTTGAACAATTCCTCGTTTGAGGGATTATAATGAAGCTCTTTTACACCTGTTATGCCTATTTTGGCGAGGTCTTTCAATATCTTTTCGTTCATGTGAAAATGTTTTTATTAATATAATTATTTCAAATTTTATTTATTTATCACAGTCAAATCATTGTACTTTACATCGAATGCACCGTCGGAAATAGATTGTACATCACTGTTGTTGTCCCTGTAGTTAAAGAAGAAACTACCTTTTATTATTTTTGTATCGCTGTTATACTCGGTAATGGTTATAGCACCAGCAGTTGCCGGGAAATTGTAGAATCCCGATTGGAAAACACCAGACACATCGGTTCCGAAATAATGCACACCTTCGCTAACATTGGTGGGCAATTGCAGGATTATGCTCTGCCAGGCCTCTGAGCGGTCGCAAGCACCAGTCAAAATAATTGCAGTATCGTTCTTTACTCCTGATATATCCTTGGCGGTCCAGTTTCTTCCACCTTGGGTAAAAGCAAAGGTGTTGTTGTACTTGTCTTCGTCAAGGTTGTAGTATGTGTATGGAACATTTGAGAACTTTCCTTCTGTTATAGACTTGAAAGTTCCGTCGTTACGGTATGCCTTGAAGTAAAATTCACCGCCTACAGTACTTGTTTCCTCGTTTAGCGATGATAGCCTCACGAATCCGCTTCCTTCGCCAGTAAGAGTCGAGTACCTTTCTGTTCCCGAAGCCATGTTAGGAATAAATTCGGCATAATGTCCGTTGGTTTGGGAAAATGTATATTCGCCAAGTTCCTTTGCATTAAGAGTTATTATGATTGTTTGTCCGTTGGCGGATGTTCCGTTAACCTTTATCTTGTGCTCACTGACAATTGCTGTCGGGTCGGCGCCACGCCAGTTGGAACCGTTCACCAGTCCGTACATGGCAACAAGATTTGCCTTGCCCGAACTTGTTCCTCCGCACGAATACAGTAAAGGCAGGGATGCAAGCAGCAGCATGACAAAAAAAGTGGATAAATAACGATTCATAACAGTATGTCCTTTTTTGTAAAACTGCAAATATAATCATTTTTAGTTCATTGTACCGATTTTTGAAAAAAAACTACCAATATGGAATTGTGAAAAATATTTTCAGAAATAATTTTTGCATTACAATAATTATGTATATCTTTGCACCCGCTTTTTCCGCTTTTAGGGAAAAGTTCAGATTTTAGCACGGAGAGGTGGGTGAGTGGCTGAAACCACCAGTTTGCTAAACTGACGTACTGGGTTACCGGTACCGGGGGTTCGAATCCCCCTCTCTCCGCAAAAAATAGCGAAGCAAAAGCTTCGCTATTTTTGTTTTCTGCAAATGCTTGAATGCTTGCATTCTAAAGGATTTGCAGAAAACAAAAACGAAAACGTGGCGAAGCAAGTTTTCTATTTTTTTGCAAGGACGCCCGCGGCAGCGCAGGGATCTACAATCCCCCTCTCACTTCACTTTATAGTTTTAATTCTAAAGGATTTGCAGAAAACAAAAACGAAAACGTGGTGAAGCAAGTTTTCTATTTTTTTGCAAGGACGCCCGCGGCAGCGCTAGGGATCTACAATCCCCCACAAAAAACGCTACATTTCGCAGCGTTTTTCTTTTATATGCATTCTAACTAATCGTCAATAAAGGCGCCTCCAGTTGCCACGACAATAAGTTCTCCATCATAAATATAATTGAGTATGTTTGCTTTCGCCGTAAGGAGTACGGAATTTAACGGACTGACTCCAACAAAAAAATAGACGGTCAAAAGCCGTCTATTTTTTATTGTTGTGATTAAAAACATTCCGGCTATTCTTTCACAAATTTCCTTTGGAAGAACGCCGCTTCGTTAGTTTGCTGAATGGTGCGTATGCGTATCACATAAACACCGCTAACCAAATCTTCAACATTGCAAGCTGCATTGTCGGCATTTACTTCAACGCGCTTTACAACCTGTCCCATCACATTCACGATCTCGATTTCAGAAATTGTTTCCGAAGATACAATGTTAAGAATGTCGTTTACGGGATTAGGATAGAGATTAATTTCAGCCAATTCGGGAGCAGAAATGCCAGTTAGTATGTTCAAATGCAACGTTACAACCGAATCACAGCCGTTTGCAGCGGTGAAAGTCTGCGTATATTCGCCAGTTTCAGTGTATTCGGTTTCGTTCCAGATGTAGGGACTTTCTGCTGATTCGCTGAAGCTATATTGTACCGAATAGTTTATTGTAAGGTGCAAGGTGACAACGCTGTCGCAACCATTTGTTGCCGTAAATGTTCCTGTGTATTCGCCACTTTCGGTATAAACACTGTCGTTCCATTCGTATGAATCGCAAGCAGTAATTTCGACAAGTTCAGTCAGTGGCTGGTTTATTGTAAGGTGCAAGGTGACAACGCTGTCGCAACCGTTTGCTGCTGTATATGTTTCTGTATAATCGCCGCTTTCAGTATAAACACTGTCGTTCCATTCGTAGGAGCCGCAAGTAGTAACTTCGACAAGTTCAGTCAGTGGCTGATTTATTGTCAGGTGTAATGTAATAATGCTGTCGCAACCGTTTAACAGATGTTCTCTTACCTCGTAGTTGCCGGATTCGTTGTAGGTTGTACCACGCCACTCGTAGTTACCGCAAGCAGTTGCAGTTTCTTCTCCAGTAAGTTCGCATGGTGGATTGTCAATAGTACCGTTAGTGGCAATGTTGCTACGGCTGATGGTTGCAGCCCTGTTGGTGTTGCACGGCGTGGTCATCATCACGCCAACTTGGTAATATACAGTTCCTTCGGGTGCATTGACATCGCTGTATGTAGTATTGCCGCCTGAAGGCATAATGTCAATCTGCTGTATGTTGGAAGCATCGGTGCCACGATAGATGACGTATGTGGTGTATTCTGCACCTTCATATTCCGTCCACACAAGGTTCCACGTCGTGCCAATACCTTGACTGATAGTGAGGTGCATTGTCTTGTGCGTCTCGCCGTGATCGCTTTCGTTGCCGCAAGTGTCGGTGGCTGTCAAGTGGTAGCGGTAGCTACGGGTTGCAGGACGCGAAGCGGTATCGTTGAACATACCAGCCTCGGCGTATGGTATAGTGGCAACAGCCTCATACTCACCGCTTACATTGCCCTCACGATAAATAGTGTAACTTGTAATCGGCAGATTCTCGGTGTTCCACAACAGAACATTACGGTTGTTCTGTACGCTTACCATACAGAGTTCGGGAGTAACATCATTGGAGAATATAGCAGTAACTGTGGTGTCGCCAGCGCAGACGAAAGTTGCGGGGTTTTCGGTGCTGCCATCAGCCCAGCGGACAAAGTAGTAACCATCGGCAGGAGTAGCTTCTACTGTCACCATATCGCCGTATGCATAGTCACCCTCACCGCTGACTGTTCCAAACAGCTCGTTGTTTACAGCCACGCCCACATGAAGTGTGTCGGGAACAAAGTTCACCTGTACAGTAGGATAAGCGACATTTCGGTTGAATCGTAATTGATAGGTTGTAACTTCGGTCTCCTCTTGGTTGATATTTGTACATCCGTCAATTTGTACCATTTGATGATAATGCTCGATTGGAGCTACAGTCACTGTTGCGATGTCGAGTAGCTGATACACTTTTGTCAAAGTGCTGCTTCCGTCAAGTGTTACTGTGCCAAGGTTGGGATCGTTGACATTTACCGTCAGTTGGCAGCTGTCAGGGTAGATCAGGTTTGCAGCGAAAGTGGTGTAGTTTGTTGCTGTCTTATAGTCATCAAGCGACCGCCACGGTACCATCATCCAAGAACCATAGGTGTGGTCATTTTGTGTATATAGGAAAGCTGCGCTACTTGCCAATGTAGGAGGTACAGCAGGTTTGAATATGAACCACGATGGAGCGCAACCGTTGAATGCGTAAGCTGAAATGTTTGTTACAGTGGATGGTATGTAAATGTATGACAGTGCCGTGTCGTTCTGGAAGTTGTCGTTTATATTGGTAACTCCTTCCGGAATTTGCAGCCGTGTCACTAACGAATCGCCTAAATATAAGTTTCTAGAAATGTAAATTGGGTTACTCCAAACATCTTGAATATTGATAGCCAACCATTGTTCAACCGTGCCGGCATAGTGCGTTTCAGTAAGTCCATCACAACCTCCAAATGCATAATTGCCAATGCTTTCCACAGAATTGCCGATAGTTACCGATGTCAGTCCGCTACATTCAGCAAATGCATCATTGCCAATGCTCGCAACTGAATTGGGGATTGTCAATGCTGTCAGTCCGCTACAATACCTAAATGCTTGTTCGCCTATGTTAGTAACGCCATTGCCTATGGTAACGGAGGTAAGACCAGTACGGCCATAGAAAGTATTATCAGGAATAGTCTGTACCGCATCACCTATAACTACTGTTTCAAGTTTGTTGGTGCATAGTACTGATATATTATTGGCAGGACAATTGTAACTCAAATAGATGATAGTATCATTACTAAAATGAGATGCATTTATGGCGGTCAAACCGCTTCCAATAACAAGAGTGTCCAGATTGGAGCAACCAGCGAATGCCCAATTTCCAATAGAAGTAACTGCGTCTGGGATTTCTATAGAAGCCAAACCTGTACAGTTGTAAAAAGCATAGGCATCAATACTTGTAACTCCATTGCCGATGTTAACCGATGTCAAACTGCTACAGCCATAAAATGCAGAATTAGGAATATTCGTAACGTTTTCACCAATATTCAAGGTTGCCAATGAAGAGCAGCCATCCCATACATTATTGTTATTGTTGAAAGTACAGTTGGCTGCGTTATATGTTAAAGTTGTCAGTCCGCTGCAATTTCTAAATGCACAACTGCCAATACTCGTGACAGAATTTGGAATTGTAACTTCTGCCAGACCGCTGCAATCATAAAATGCATAATTGCCAATGCTTGTCACAGAGTTACCTATTGTAACCGATGTCAGGCCGCTACAACCATAAAATGCTTCTCTGCCAATGCTCGTGACGGAATTGGGGATTGTCACAGATGTCAGTCCAATACAACCATAGAATGCATAAACAGGAATATTCGTAACATTTTCACCGATATTCAAGGTTGCCAATGATGTACAATCATACCAAACATCATTGTTACTCATCGTAGTGCAGTTCGCGGCATTATAGTTAACCGTTGTCAGCCCGCTGCAACCAGAAAATGCACCACCGCCAATACTCGCAACACCTTCTCCTATTGTTACCGATGTCAGTCCGCTGCAATTCTGAAAAGCATGCTCATCAATAGTTGTAACAGAATTACCTATTGTCATATCCGACAACCCACTGCAATTCTGAAAAGCACACTCACCAATAGTGGTAACAGAATTGGGAATTGCAACCGATGTCAGTCCGCTACAATTCTGAAATGCATACCTGCCAATACTCGTAACAGAATTTGGGATAATAACAGATGTCAATCCGCTGCAATAAGAAAATGTCCCATCGCCAATGATAGTAATAGAATTAGGAATTGTGATTGATGTCAGTCCCTCACAACTAGCAAATGCTAGCTCGCCGATGCTTGTTACGGAATTTGGGATTGTCAAATCTCCAGTCAGTCCGCTACATTCATAAAAAGCATAGTTGCCAATGCTTGTCACAGAGTTACCTATTGTAACCGATGTCAGGCCGCTGCAATTTATAAATGCACGTTCGCCTATACCTGTAACAGAATTTGGAATTGTAACCGATGTCAGTTCGTGGCAAAGCACAAATGCATAGGCTGCAATGGAATCCACAATATATGTGTCGCCGTTGTAGGTTACACTGCTGGGAATCACCAATTCGCCCGATGGTTCTGTAAAACCGTCCCACGAATTATAAGGACTTGGAGTAACCACTATGGCACTCGTGCCGTTGATGTTGTAGTAAAGCGTTTGTCCAGAGGAACAAACTTCACTATGATCGTATGCCCACGCCTTGTGCGTGAAAGCAACCAGCAGCACAATGGCTGCAAAAAGTAGTTTTTTCATCATGTCTGTTTGTATTAAATTTTTACACTGCAAAAGTAGGATACACACCACCACTCCTGTCTTTCATGCAGCAAAACCATTCTTTCATTGCGTAAAAACCAACTTGCATATCATAAAAAAATCTTGCATAGCGTAAAAAAGTAACCAAACTGCGTAGCGCCAAAGTTTATGTTGTGGAATTTTTGCAATTTTGCAACTATGAATTCTGCTCAGTTATATCCATTGCTACTTTGCTTGTCCTCGGGCATAACAATGTGTCTGCTTGTTGCGGGCAGCATATTTCTTCTCCGTCATCACCGTTCACACCAGTTCCAACGGGCATTTGCCTTTACAATGCTGATGCTGTCCTTTGGCTTCTTCAACAACTTTATTGTGTTGACTATCAGCGATGAAAATACTGCAGCATTTGTAAATATGTTGCTTATTCTTTACGATTACATAGTGGTGGGCGGATATATGATTTTCGTAGTGACATTGGTATTTCCCGAACGGTTCAGCACTTGGCGACTTGCACTATTTGAGATACCATATATATTTGCCATAGCGTTATACGCCATTACTCGCAATCCGATGGTTTATCCCGCCGTACAGATTTACACGCTTGTCGCTTCGTCGGTGCTGTTAGTGTGGCTGGTGTATTCCATAAAGAAGTACAACAGGATGCTGCTCGACAATGTTGGCGACATCGAGCATCTCAACCTAAACTGGGCAGTCGTACTGATAGTTCTGATGTATGTGGTTCAATTGTTCTGGGCGGCTGAAAGTTTGTCAAACGAGAGCTGGTTTTCCGTTCCAACCGCCGACAGCAATCTGCTTTTCGATACTCTGTGGTGCTTCATTACCATTGCATACGTTTTGTTTATACTGCGGAAAATCATATGCCAGCAAGTGTTTACTGACGAGCCTGCACCAAGTCCTGCCATTACACCACAGGAAAATCCATCATCATCCGAAGATTACTACAAGGTGCTGAACAATATTGACCTCGACTGCCTTATCAATGAGAAGAAATTTTATCAGGACACAACCTTGACATTGCAAAAACTTGCGACACATCTTGGTACAAACCGACAATACCTAAGCAATTTCATTAACCGCGAGAAACAGAAGACATTCTATGAGTATATCAATGACTTTCGGCTGGAGGAAGCAAAGCGACTTCTTGACGGTTTGACCAATGAGGCTGGACACTCTATGGAAGACATTGCTACTATGTCGGGCTTCAATTCCTACGCCACATTTCTGCGCCAGTTTGTGAAAAAATACGGAGAATATCCTTCACAATATATAAAGGAAACTAGTAAACAGACTCCTTCCCGCTAATCTGCCAATCGGTTATTATTCGCAAGCTTCATTTCCGATGAAGTTAAAAACCTATGGACTTTAAGTTCATAGGTAGTTTAGTCTAACTAATCGTCAATAAAGGCACCTCCAGTTGCCACGACAATAAGTTCTCCATCATAAATATAGTATCGAGTATGTTTGCCTTCGCCGAACAATCTTTGAATCATTTCCGTGCTTACTTCTTCTGTGCTATAAACGGTATCGATTGTTATGAGGCCGTCTTCCACATACATAAAGCGTGGATTGCCCTGTCCAGCGTCTGTGTTTGCTACGCCTTCGGTATCAAAGACGATCTTTTCAATGCAATCGAGTCCGTTTTTCTTTACATACGAAGCAGCGAGTTCCTCATTTCCTGCTGAAATTACAAGGTATATCGAAGCCAAATTGACTATCTCCTTGTTGGCAATCAGCGAGTCGATAACCATTTTGTCACCACCAGATATTTCATCTTTGCAATACAGGGTAAGCACTTTGTATATACGACTATCTATCTCATTTTGTGATTTTACCAATTTTACAACTGGGCTTTTTTCTGCATCGAACTTAATCTTGTATTCTTCTCGTTCCTGGTGCCTTTTTTCAAGGTCGGCACGGCACGAATCAATGTATTCGTTATAGTCACGGTCGGTCTTCGTCAGTTTCAAATAATTAACCTTTACAACCGAATTGTTTTTTATTGGCTCTATGTCTATAACTATTCTGCCGTTGTCAAACCACGGAAAATGTTCGCTGTTGTAAATCGTGCCTATATAGTTGAAATCCTTGCTGACAAGAATAAGTTCATGAACATGATCTCCGTAATAATCGGTATCAAAATACTTTTCAGCCCAATACAAATCGTTTGTCTTGTCATATTCAAGCCTAACGCCCAACATCTTGCTGTCTCCCTCCACTTGCTTTGCATCAACGGCAATTACTGTATCCAAAGCTTCACAAACCTCTGGTTCTACATTACTGACACCGCTCATTTTTTTGCCAGTTTCCAAATCGTAGTACGATATGATTCCGCCCTTAGAGTAAAACACAAGTGCATCTTTGCCGTCAATGTCAACAAGACCACCTGGAAGCGTTATTTCACTTTCCATATCACGGTCTTCCATATCTAACACAATTTCCTGTGTTTTATATACTTCCAATTCATAAACTGCTGGTTCGGACTTCGTGTTGCGGTTACACGACAACAATGCTGCCATCACTACGGCAAATCCTAATAGTCCCAATGATTTTCTCATAAAAAATCTCCTTTTAAAATTAAGTTGTTAAATAAAAATCAAACTTGTCTGCCTTTCCTTTTTTCTCCAAAGTGCAAAACTTTCTCCGGAATGGTTTAACTTATCTTCCTACAAGATTATCGCTGACAAATATAAACATAGTTTTTAATGTGACAAATATTTATAAAAAGAATTATTGTTGTCCGCTAAATCACCCAGCCAGTCATTCTGGAACCTTTAGCTTACGCAGCGAAGCAAGTAAATGACAGCCCCGGTCACTAAAACATTTGTGTAAACGAATGGTAATAATGGATTTTCAATGTTGGTGCGATTTTTAGCGGACAACAATATTTTTTCGGATTTTTTCATTTGCGCTCTAGTCTGCCTGTTTTTCAAAAATAGATTATCTTTGCACAGTTTTTAAAGCGAAAAAATGGACAAGAAAGAAAATAGGAAGCCCGTTGAAATTTCGGAACTTGGAGAATTCGGACTTATCGACCATCTGACAAAGGATTTTACCGTAATTGACAAGAATCTCATAAAGGGAATAGGCGACGATTGCGCTGTGTTTGAATGTGGCGACATATGCAACCTTGTAACCACCGACTTGCTTGTAGAAGGAGTGCATTTCAACCTTGTTTATACTCCGTTGAAGCATTTGGGATACAAGGCAGTCGCTGTAAATTTGAGCGATATTTATGCAATGAACGGTACACCTAAATATATAACGGTTTCGGTAGCGGTCAGCCGTAAATTCTCGGTGACGGCAATGGAACAACTATATGAGGGCATTAAGCTTGCCTGCGACCGTTTCGATGTGGAGCTAATTGGTGGTGACACAACAAGTTCGATGTCGGGTTTGTTCATTAACATAACAGCAATAGGTCAGGCAAAGAAGGAGGATATTGTTTATCGTAGCGGTGCAAAGAAGAACGACCTCGTATGCGTTAGTGGTGACCTTGGTGGTGCGTACATCGGACTGAAAGTCCTTGAGCGCGAGGCAAAGATTTATATGGAAGACAAGGAAATGCAACCCGAACTCGAAGGTTACGAATATGTAATAGAAAGGCAGTTGAAACCGGAGCCTCGCCGAGACATTGTTCGCGAGCTTGCAAAGCGTGGTATTGTTCCCAATTCAATGATGGACATTTCTGATGGCTTGTCATCGGAATTGATGCATATTTGCAAGCAGTCGGACGTAGGATGCAGGGTTTACGAGGAGCATATTCCAATACACGAGCAGACCGAAAGTGTGGCAAATAGGTTTCACATGGATCCAAGTCTTGCTGCAATGAACGGTGGCGAGGACTATGAACTTCTGTTTACCGTGCCGATGGATAAGAAGGAATTGGTTGAGGAAATCAGCGATGTCTCACTTATCGGTTATATATGCGATGCGTCGGAAGGCAAAAAGTTTGTGCCTCGCAATGGCGCAGAACTTGACCTTAAGGCACAAGGCTGGACATCTTTCTAAAAAAATCGTAAATCGTCAATCTAAAATCGTAAATAAGTTTTACATTTGCATTCGCAATAGGGGAATTAGCTCATCTGGTAGAGCGTCAGGTTCGCAATCTGAAGGTAGTCGGTTCGAGTCCGATATTCTCCACAACAAAAAAGGTGGCTAAAACCACCTTTTTTATTCTATTGAGTACAACTCCCTGTTCAGCGTCATCTTGCCTTTCTTGTTGTACGACTCGTACTTAACAGCGCCTACGCCAAGTTTCCACCACTGCTTCGAGGTTACGTTCACCTTTACGAAAAGTATTTGTGCGCTGTCTTCCGAATCGACGCGGATGCAGTCGTATGTGCCTGCGTTGGTTGTTACGCTCTGTCCGGTTGTAACGGCAATGTTGCTATTGCTGATGGTTATGCCAGGACCTGTGATGTGGCAGTCGTCAAGTTTTTCGCCATTGCTGGGGTGTTCGGGAAGAATGATGGTGTGCCCCTTGATGGAATCAACGTTTACCATTGATGCCAGCGAACCGAGAGCGTAGCGAACGTCGGTATGGAAATATCCGTCGGCACTCCATACCTTGCCCTTATATACTTCGCCAGTTTCCTTGAAATTGTCTTTCAGCCAAACGATGTCGAATAGGATTGTGGTCTTGCCGTCGTCCTTCTGAACATCTGTTATTTCGTATCTGAAGGCCTGAATTATCTTGCCCTTTGCGTCCTTATCAACGTAAGTGATTTTTGTTCCTACCTTTTCGGGCATGTAGGTCTGTGCGAAACTAGCATTGGCGAATACTAATGCTAATAGAACAAGAATCTGTATTAAAACATTTTTTTTCATAATCATCTGAACGTATTGTGTTAATCTATTGATTTTTGTTTCATTGTTACAGTCTCACCCTTAAAAGTAAACTTCATCTCCTTGTCGCAGACAGTAAATGTAGCCTTGTCAACAACATTTCCATTTTCGCCAAGGGGAATACTGCCTTCGCCGTTATTATATGTGACATCTCCAAACAGATTGCCACTATCCAGCAGATTGCCATCATCGTCATACTTCGTGAAGAAAAGATTTGCATTATCCTCGACGCTGATAGTCAAACGATATGTACTATTTTCCGATTCATAAAACCATTTTGTCCTAGAAACAGATTCTGGAGCAGAACTTTTTGCTGGTTCAACAGATTCGGTAGCGGATTCGCTGGTTTTGTCTGTGTTTTGTTCATTGTTGTTGTTACCGCAAGCTGTCATTACGACTAAACTTGCGATGCACATAAGTGCTAAAATTGTCCTTTTCATCGTATTATCATTTTAAATTGTTAACTTTTTATTGTCTAATTCCTTCTCCAAAAAGCTGAAAACATATTCGGAACCTTGATAGTACAGCCCTGTTGATTCGTTTTCAATTTTTTTGTAAGTATGTGATGTGTACAGAGTTTCCATGGCAGATTTCATATCGAAGCCATAATTTTTCATCAGCATAACAATCAAGTCCTGCGTTAGGCATTCAATCTGAAACTGCACATCTTTTTTATGTTTTTCTTCTATTGTCATTTTATTTTCTTTAGGTAAGACAATGAAGCCTCTGTTCCAAAATAATATTGAAATGTTGGATGTATATATTTTAGTTCTTCGACTAGTCTGTCAATGTCAATATAATTTAGCATAAATCTGCGGATTTGTGTGCCAACCGTATCGTTTGCAATTGGGCCGTACACAATATCAAAGTCGTGTTTGAATCCGCTTTGCCTGCTTGTCCTGTTAGAGATGACAAATTTTGCCCATTCAGCGCTGTATGAATCAAATCGTTTGACAGACAAAGATCCATCATCCATGCAAGTTTCGTCAAAAAGAAAAGATGTGATGGTCGGTACTCCTGTTTCTTCGCGAGAAGTTACCAATTCCGCCATTTTTTCTGCTTGAGCCAAATCATCGCTAAGATAAAATCCTTGACCGAAATCTTTTCCTTTACGACCGAGCGAAAGATTGATGTCCTCTATCGGAACATTTGAACCATGGTACAATTTTATCATTGCAAATATCCTCCGTTTCGGCTGCAAATTCTTGTAATATCGTCAGTAGCGTCATCAATTGAGAAGGTATGTTCCAGGTCGTAGTGTTTTATTAGAAAGTCCAAACCTCCGAATTTGTCGAGGTATTTGTATGCCGATGCGTTTGTAATGGAAAACCTTTCCGCAAAACTACCGATGCAGCATACAAGGTATTCGATTTGGTTTGATTCTAGCCTCGACATACCTAATAATTATTTCTTTACGAACTCAACCCTTCTGTTCTTGGCTCTACCTTCGTCGGTGCTGTTGTCGGCAATTGGAGAAGTCTGTCCCTTACCAACCGATGAAAGTCTGCTGGAGCTGATTCCCAGTTCGACGAGCTTATCGACGATTGCTTTGGCGCGAGCTTCGCTAAGAGTCTGGTTAGATGCTGCATTGCCAGTATTGTCAGTGTGACCTTGAACTTCGAACTTGAGTTCGGGATTGTCCTGCATAAGCTTTACGATACGGTTGATTTCGCCCATCGATTCTGGCTTTATTACCGACTTGCCAACATCGAAAGTAATGTCGTAGGTAATGATTTTACCATCCGATGCCATACGGTCGTACAGAGGAACTGCACCTTTTGCGATACGGACATTCTTTACAAAGAATAGTCGCTGATTTGCATTGTTCCCACTAATTACCAACCATTTAGGAGCTATTGCATTAGGAATGTTTGCTACGCGCTGGTTGTCGAAATAAACCTTATATGCACGTTTGTTGAAGGAGATAGCAATATGATGCCAAGCCTCATGCTCTACAGAACGCAATTGATATTCGCCGCTGCGGGTCTCGTCGTTGGTTCGCCAATCATAGTAAAAATGTTGATCCTGCGTCTTAGTATTGAGATCTTCATCCATTTGCATTGGCAACCCGATGTGAAGAGAAGCTTCCCCCCTGTCATCTTTAGAAATTTTATCTGATGTGTACAAATAAATGTTATAATCACCCCAGCCGTGCAAGTCTTCGCCCATTTCCTGTTCCCACACTTTCTCGTGACGGTAGTAAATGTCAAATTCAATTGTAACAACATCTGTTAAATATGTCTTGTTGCTTTGATAAAGCGGTGTGATTTCAGCGTTTTGCATATTGATACATTTTACACCGTTTATCTGCACAATTTCAGCTGCGCCATGAAAAGCGTCCCACATTTGAGGAAATTCGCCCAAAGGTTCATTGGCATTGTTATCCTCAAATATAATCTCATCACCAGCAACGAAGTCATAGTTATTCCATGCCATATCGTTCTGATTTATCTTTTGTGCGCCCTTCGGTGCTCCGCACTCATCGCAGAACTTGCCAGTATTGCCCTCGTGTCCGCACTTTTCGCATTTCCATGTTGCAGATGCTGTCGATTCTTCAGGTTTCTTCGCTCCGCACTCGTTGCAGAACTTGCCTGTGTTGCCCTTGTGTCCGCAAGCAGGACAAGTCCAACCGCTTTCCGATGCGGTGTTGGTTTCAGTTGACGAAGTAGCTCCAGGTTTCTTGGCTGCACATTCCTTGCAGAAATTACCATGGTTGCCAGTTGCTCCACAAGCAGGGCATGTCCAACCGCCATTGTCGTGCGGGTCGTCGGAAATAGTTTTGGAATTGTCGTTCTTTTCCTTTTCGATGGCTTTCCTGGTGTTGTCGAAAGTTCTGTCAACAGCGTTATCTACAGCCTTATCAACCGCTTTGTTTATCTCTTCCTCTGCTTTCTGGTTGATTTTATTCCTAATCAAATTACCTATCTGTGCATTTGCTGAAACCGAAAAACACAATGCTGTCAATGCTAATACTATCAATTTTCTCATAAAACTGAATTTTAAATAATAATTTTAGCAAAGGTAGCAGATATTTTTGGAATAGCAATAAAAAAAGTTGAAAGGTGAAATAGCAGACGCTTAAGGTTTTATTTTATATTTTGCTTTTGGCTCATTGTATCTGATTTTTTTCTAACTTTGCAAGTCCAAAAACGAAATTATTATCATAACGATGGAAGAAATAATCACAAAATTACCTTACAAGGTAGCAGACATGTCTCTCGCAGAATGGGGACGCAAGGAAATTGAAATGGCAGAAAAGGAAATGCCGGGATTGATGAGCATTCGTCGCAAATACGCAGCCGAAAAGCCGTTGAAGGGCGCAAGAATCTCCGGCTCGTTGCACATGACAATACAGACTGCCGTACTTATCGAAACATTGGTTGAACTTGGCGCAGATGTACGTTGGGCAAGTTGCAACATATTCTCCACACAAGACCATGCTGCTG
This sequence comes from Bacteroidales bacterium, assembly GCA_017551515.1. Taxonomy (GTDB): domain Bacteria; phylum Bacteroidota; class Bacteroidia; order Bacteroidales; family ML635J-15; genus Bact-19. The sequence goes on from JAFZLK010000107.1 coordinate 109,967, forward strand.
CAGCAATAGCAAAGGCAGGAGTGCCAGTTTTCGCATGGAAAGGTGAAACTCTCGAAGATTATTGGTGGTGTACTTTGCAGGCATTGTCGTTCCCAGGCGGACTCGGACCGAACCTGATAGTTGACGATGGCGGTGATGCTACTTTATTGGTACACAAAGGTTATGCTGCCGAAAACGATGCAAAGACCTTGGATTTTGTTCCGTCATGCCACGAAGAAAAGGCAATTCAGGAAACCTTGAAGGCTATGTTGGCAGCCGACAACCAGAAATGGCATCGCACTATTGCCGAACTCAAGGGCGTTTCGGAAGAAACAACCACTGGCGTTCACCGTCTGTACCAAATGATGGCAAAGGGAGAACTTTTAATTCCAGCAATCAACGTTAACGACTCGGTTACAAAGTCGAAGTTCGACAACCTCTACGGCTGTCGCGAATCGTTGGCCGATGGTATCAAGCGCGCTACCGATGTTATGATAGCAGGAAAGACTGTCGTAGTTCTCGGCTACGGTGATGTTGGAAAAGGTTGCGCTCGCTCAATGCACACTTACGGTGCAAGGGTTCTCATTACCGAAATAGACCCGATATGCGCACTGCAGGCAGCAATGGAAGGATACGAAGTTACAACAATGGAAGAAGCCGTTAAGGAAGGTAACATTTTCGTCACCACAACCGGCAACTGCGATGTAGTTACTCTCGAACACATGAAGCAGATGAAGGATCAGGCAATTGTTTGCAACATAGGTCACTTTGACAACGAAATTCAGGTTGACCGCCTCGAAAACTGTCCGGGCGTTGTAAAGACCAACATCAAACCGCAGGTTGACAAATATACTTTCCCAACTGGAAATTCAATCTTCCTGCTTGCCGAAGGCCGTCTCGTAAACCTTGGTTGTGCAACCGGACATTCATCGTTCGTAATGAGCAACTCGTTCTCGAACCAGACTTTGGCTCAGCTCGACCTCTGGAAAAACAACTACAAGGTAGATGTTTATCGTCTTCCGAAGTACTTGGATGAAGAAGTTGCCCGTCTCCACCTCGACCAGCTTGGCGTTAAGCTCACAAAGCTTACACAGAAGCAAGCCGACTACATTGGAGTACCGGTAGAAGGACCATTCAAGGCTGACCACTATAGATATTAAAAGGAGAGCAGGCAGAAAGGCTAAAAGAAGAAAAGACTGGCAGGCTAAAAGCCGTCTTCAAGCCTTTAAGACTTTGAGCCTTCAAGCCCCCAACTAATAAACATAGAAACAAAAAAAACGCGGAATAAGATTGGCTACGCCGAGCTAAAGGTTCTGAAACAAGTCCAGCATGACATTCCGCGTTTTTTAGAAACAGCGAAGCGTAGAAACTCAGAAACAGCGAAGCGTAGAAACTCAGAAACGTGAAACATAGAAACGGCGTCAGCCATTGAAACAGCGAAGCGTAGAAACGGGCGAAGCCCATCAAACGGCATCAGCCATTGAAACTCAGAAACGTGAAACATAGAAACGGCGTTAGCCACAGAAACTTAGAAACTAAAAAACAATTTAACTATGAGACTATTATTAATTAGCAACTCAACGAATGCCGGTGAAGCATATCTTGACTACCCGAAGCACAACATCCACGACTTTCTCGGTGAAAAGTGCGTGAAATGCTTGTTCATACCTTACGCAGGCGTTACCGTAACATGGGACGACTACGAGAAAAAGGTGAAGAACCGCTTCAACGAAGTGGGACACGACATAGTATCAATTCATCATTTTGATGACCCTGTAAAGGCCGTTGAAGAAGCCGATTGCATAGTCATTGGTGGTGGAAACACATGGAAGCTTCTGCACGACATGCACGCCAACAAGCTCATTGAGCCTATTCGCAAGAAAGTGCTTGGCGGAACTCCGTACATTGGCTGGAGCGCAGGTTCGAATGTGACTTGCCCCACCCTTATGACAACCAACGACATGCCTATCATCGACCCATTGGGATTCGATGCATTGAACCTCATTCCTTTCCAGATTAATCCTCATTACCTCGACAAGAAGGTTGAAGGTCATGGTGGCGAATCGCGCGAAGACAGAATTTTAGAGTTCATCGAAGTAAACCGAGAGGTTTATGTTGCAGGGCTTCGCGAAGGCTGCATGTTTGTAGTCGAGGGCGACAAGATGAAAATCATCGGACAGCGTAACCTGCGTCTTTTCAAGTATGGCGAAGAAACCCGCGAAATCGAACCAACCGCGGATTTTACGTTCTTGTTAAAGAAATAAGGAAAGAAAACACCAACAAAAAGCGAGTTCGGCAAAAGCTGTGACTCGCTTTTTTTGTATTATGCAGTTTGCATTTGATAAAAACCATTCAAAAATAAATTTTGCCATTTTCATTCCCCTTTCTTACCTTTGTATGAAATTTTAGAATGCTATATAAATACCTTATGCAGGTAAGAAGCATTGATAAAAAGTTATGATCTTACAAAAAGATTGCAAATTTTAATAACAAATATAATTTGCATTTTGGGCATTTTTTTACAGATAGTATGGGAAATAGTTTATCTTTGCAGTCTGAAGTTATTGATTATGTAATTGAAAAAGAATATGACGCTACCAATTAACATAGAGGATTTGCTTGGCGGACTGGTGGTGGAAGGAAACCGAGTGGAATATAAGAAAGGTTGGAATCCTGACCCCATCTATCGGACTATATGTGCATTTGCCAATGATTTTGAGGACACTTGCGGAGGTTATATAGTTGTCGGTGTGGAAGAAGTTAATGGTAGGGCAAAAAGACCGGTGTGTGGCATCGACATTAATGACATTGATAAGATAGAAAAGGCAATGGTAGGGTTCAACAACCTTATAGCGCCTTATTATCAGCCACGCGTGTACTTTGAGCAGGTGGATGGAAAGACCATAATGGTAATATGGGTAACGGCAGGAGAACGTCGTCCCTACAAGGTGCCGGATATGGTTACTGCAAAGGAGAAAAAATACAACTACTACATACGCTATAATTCGAGTTCGATAGTGGCAAAGGGCGACTATCTGGCAGAACTGATGAATATGGTGAACCGAGTCCCGTTTGATGACAGAGGAAATGTGAAAGCCAAGCAGGAGGATGTGTCAATGCTTCTGATTCGTGATTATCTGGCAGAAACGCGAAGTTCGCTTGCTCGCGATATGGAATATCTTTCGCCAATGCAGGTGATGGAGCAGATGAATTTGTTGGAGGGACCTACAGAGCAGATTCGCATCAAAAATGTGGCACTGATGATGTTCTCGTATCACCCAGAGCGATTTTTCCCCGGCACACAGATAGACATTGTATTTTATCCGAAAGGGAAAGACGGCGATCCTAACAACTTTACAGAAACAGAGCCGTTCAAAGGACCTGTTCACATTACATTGCGCAGAGCTTTGGAGTATCTGAAATATATGGTGGTTAGAAAAAACATTCACAAGCCCAAAGACGACGAGCATTCCAAAGTGGTGTATAACTATCCGTATCAGGCATTGGAAGAAAGTCTGGTCAATGCTTACTATCACCGCAGCTACGATGAGTATCAGCCTGTTGAAGTGAATATTATGCCAGATATGATAGAGATTATAAGTTATGGAGGCGCCGAAAGGAGTATTAGGTTGGATGATCTTAGGGCTGGCAAATGTGTTCATGCTCGCAAATATAGGAATCCAAGACTTGGAGAGTTTCTGAAAGAATTGCATCTTACTGAAGGTCGTGGAACGGGATTGCCCACCATCCGCGAAGAACTTAAAAAGAATGGTTCTACTGATTTCACAATTGATGCGGACGATGAGCATACTTATTTTATCATACGTATCCCCTGTCACCCAGAGTTCGTATGCGACGAACTGACTATGGACAAGGATGGTCACATACTTCCTTTGGGAGAGGAGTGGAAACCAGATGTCACAGAGGATGGTACTGATAATGTCATAGAGAATGTCACAGACAAATTAAATGTTACAGATGCTGATACCGAGAGTGTTACAAAAAAAGTCATCGAGTGTGTCACAGACCATGTTACAGAGTATGGCACTGACAATGTCACAGACAAACTAAATGTTACAGACGCTGATACAGAGAGTGTTACAAACAATGTTACAGACAATGTTACAGAGGATGGCATTGACAATGTCACAGAGAATGTTACTGATAAATTAAATGTTACAGACACTGATATTGATAGTGTTACAAAAAATGGCACTGAGGATGGCACTGAGGATGGCACTGACATTTCTACTGCAGAAAAAAGGCGTAGCGAGATATTGCGGTTGATGAAATTGGATGACAAAATAACTTATGACAATCTTGTTAACATACTTAGTGTGTCACGAAGAACTATTGCCCGCGATATTGATTTGCTGCGTTCCCAAAACAAACTAAAGAGGGTCGGTGATGATTTCGGTGGCAATTGGGTAGTGCTGTGAAATTTTGGAAACCATAGATTAAAACATAATATATGATAGACCAAATAATTGAATACAATAAGACTTTCGTTGAGCAGAAAGGTTACGAAAAATATCTGACGGACAAATATCCCGACAAGAAATTGGCGGTGCTGTCGTGTATGGACACCCGACTGACGGAACTCCTTCCTGCCGCTTTGGGACTGAAGAATGGCGATGCAAAAATTATCAAGAATGCCGGCGGTTTGGTCATTTCGGCATTCGATTCTGCTATGCGAAGTCTGATTGTGGCTATTTACGAGCTTGGCGTTAATGAGATTATGGTGGTGGCGCATTCGCATTGTGGTGCCTGCCACATGAGTTACAACCACTTCCACCACGAAATGATTGCTAGAGGCATCACCGACGAGACGCTTGACACAATCCGCAAGTGCGGCATTAACTTGGACCATTGGCTCGAGGGCTTCAAGGACACGCCCGAATCTGTCCGCAAGACCGTCGAGACCATAAAGACTCATCCACTCGTGCCGAAGGACATTGTTGTGCGCGGTTTCATAATCGATTCGGAGACTGGTGCTTTGGAGGAAATAAAATAGAGATTTACAAAATAACAATTGCATTTAAAACTATTATTCTTATTTTTGCACTATAAAACATGAAAATAATGAATAACAGGGATGCCATATTAATGTCGATTGTTGACACCGTAAAACGAGTTGTTCCCAACGGTTCGAAAGTTTTGCTTTTCGGATCACAGGCCCGTGGCGATGCTAATGATAGTTCCGACTGGGATGTACTTGTTATTCTTGACCAGCAGCGTATAAAGTTGGCTGATTATGACGACATCGCATATCCAATCAGGGTTGCCGGATGGGACTATGAAGCTTTGGTTAATCCTATACTTTATACAAAAAATGATTGGACAAAAAGCAGTAATACATTGTTTTACAAGAATGTAATGAATGAAGGAGTAGTTTTATGGGGCTGACAGATTCGGAACGAAAAGCGATGGTTGAGTATAAACTGTCGAAGGCTAACAGGACATTTGAACAGGCTAAAGGTAATGTTCCGTTGATGTTTTGGGAAGTGATTGCAAATAGGCTTTATTACTCTGCATACTATGCCGTTTCTGCATTGTTGCTTGCAAATGGTATTTCTGCACAAACCCATAATGGCGTAATACAAATGTTTAGTTTGCATTTCGTGAAGACTAAAATAGTTCCTGATGAGTTCGGTAAATTATATAGCAAACTTTTTACTTTAAGACTGACAGGCGATTATAATGATTCGTATTCCTTAACAGAGTCAGATGTGCTTCCTTTGGTTGCTCCTACCGAAGAATTCATTTCTGTTATTGGTCGGATGGCCACAAATAATAGCTAAAGAAATTTCCAGTGGTGTAAGATGGGGAATATTGTTGGATGAAATTTAATTTGTGCAAAGAAAAATCGATATAATCTCCCGAAGCAATAATTATTAATTAACCATCGCCCGAAGGAGCGATACCTTGATTGCCGCCTTGGCTGGTGAGCGTTAAGAAAATCGGCGGAATGAAGCGTAAAAAGTCATACTGTTTGAAGTCGGAGTGAAACGGAGACAAGTTTATGACTTTTAGCAGAGAGTAGCCGATTTTTAGCGAAGCAGACGCAGCGGACACAGTTTTTTTGTTTACTTTTTTTGCTGACAAAAAAAGTAAAAGCCACCGCGGCTCGAGCGAAATATTCTTTAAAAAGATAAATATCGTATCTTTGTAACCGAATTTTCGTAATAAACATGGCTCAATGGCGAAAAAATAAAATCCAACGCGAAAACGGAGAATGGGTTGACGCTCAATTCCCTGTAATTGTTTCGGCAAGCCGAAGCACCGACATTCCCGCCTTTTATTCCGACTGGTTTTTCCATCGTCTGAAAGTCGGTTATTCCGCTTGGACAAATCCGTTCAACGGCGTGAAAAGTTATGTGGCGTATGGCGACACCCGATTCATTGTTTTCTGGTCGAAAAATCCCGAGCTGTTGTTGCAACATCTTGATTATCTGAACGAACGGAATATCGGATGCTACATTCAATACACTCTGAACGACTATGAAGCGGAAGGCTTGGAACGCGGTGTGCCGGCACTCGAAAAGCGGATTGAGACATTTCAGCAATTGGTTGAAAAATTGGGCAAGGGCAGAGTGGTTTGGCGTTTCGACCCGCTGATTTTGACGGATAAGATTTCGATTGAAGATTTGTTGCGCAAGGTCGAGAATATCGGCAACAAATTGGTCGGATATACGGAAAAGTTGGTTTTCAGTTTTGCAGACATTGCCCTGTACAAAAAAGTGAAAGCAAATCTTGAAAAAAGCAAGGTAAATTATTCTGAATGGACTGAGGAACAGATGGTTGATTTTGCCAAGCGGTTGGTGGAGTTGAACAAATCTAACAATTGGAACTACGATTTGGCTACCTGTGGCGAAGTGGTTGATTTTGACGGCATTTCGCACAACCATTGCGTTGACGACAACTTGATGATTCGTTTTGCATACAAGGATAAAGCCCTGATGGACTTTTTAGGCGTGGAAATCAAGACCGTCGAAAAAAGTTTGTTCGGGGAGGCGCCTATTCCACCAAACGCCATTATGCTGAATGCCAACCAGTATGCCATAAAGCACAAGGACAACCGCGACAAAGGTCAGCGCACCGCTTGCGGATGTATGGTGAGCAAGAACATTGGCGAATACAACACTTGTCCGCATTTGTGCGAATATTGCTATGCTAATGCTGGTAAGGAGGTGGCGGTGAAAAATTACAATCAGCATAAATTAAATGATTGTGGAGAAACGATAAGAGGCGAATAACGCGTTTGCGGACGACAAAAACATAAAAATTATAAAATCCCGCTTTTATATTGGTTTTCAAGCATCTATATTCAAATCTGCTGTGGGGAGAAGTGCTTTAAATTGAAAATAATTATCAGTTAAATATTGTCGTTAATAAAAATCACATATTATTTTTTTAATTTTGCAACTTATAATACATAAGCGAACATGGAATATTCAGCAAAGGAAATTGCCGATATGCTTGGTGGCAAGATCGAAGGCGACGGTTCTGTTATGATTTCTAAATTTGCAAGAATTGAATACGGAGAACCAGGTGCAATATCTTTTTTGGCAAATCCCAAATACACACAATATATATATACAAGTAAGGCTTCTGCTGTAATTGTCAACAATGACTTCGAACCGCAGGAGAAAATTCAGACTACAATGATTCGTGTGCCTGACGCATACAAGGCTGTCGCCGATTTACTTCATATATATGCAGTTAAGCAAACCCCTAAGGGTCGTGAAATGCGCAGCAAGGTTCATCGCACAGCAAAGATTGGTAAAGGTTGCTATATTGGAGGTTTTGCCTATATCGACAAGAATGCTATACTAGGAGACAATGTGCAGGTTCATCCACTTTGCTATGTTGGTAAGAATGTGAAAATTGGAGACAATACAATATTGTATCCTGGTGTAAAAATTTACTACGATTGTGAAATTGGCAAAAACTGTATAATCCACTCAAATACAGTTATTGGTGCCGATGGTTTTGGTTTCGCTCCTAATACCGACGGCGAGTTCGAGAAAATAGAACAGATTGGAAATGTTGTCATAGAGGATAATGTGGAACTGGGTGCTCTTGTTACAATAGACCGAGCAATTGCTGGTTCTACAATAATTCGTCGCGGTGTGAAGCTAGACGACCATAACCATGTGGCTCACAATGTAGAAATAGGAAAAAATACCGTCATGGCTGCTCAAGGCGGAATTGCTGGTTCTGCAAAAATTGGCGAAAATTGCATGTTCGGTGGCCAGGTAGGGATAGGTCCGCATTCTAACATTGCAAACCGCACTAAAATGCAGGCAAAAACCGGAATTGCCGGTACGGTAAAAGAAGAAAACACAGCTCTCATGGGCGCGCCGGCAATGGATGCTCATAAGTACCAACGTCTTTATGTGCGATTTAAGCAGTTGGACGACATGGCAAAAAAAATAGAGCAGTTAGAAAAGCAGATTGAGGAACTGAAAAAAAATAGTAACTAAAAGCTTTTCTAATTTTCTTCTATATACGGATTATTCACTCTAATAGTGACAGTGTCGGTGACTTCGCTGCTTGCACCAAGTATGCCTAGTCCGTTCTTTATGTTGGTTTTCACAAGCGTAGGCTCGGCGAAAGGATTGCCGTCGTTTTCGTTATACATATCGAATGATTTCAGATACTGGTAATAGTCCTTGTTTATTGTTGCTACATGGACAACAAGCTTGTAATCAAATCCATTGTAAAAAGGCAATTCTTCTATGCCAGAACCTTCACCTTCTTCAGGATCTTCGTTTTCATCGGGGAATGGATATTCATAGAATGGTCCGTAAATATCCCTGTAGTCGTATGCTACAAGCTTTATGGTATAATTGCCACCATTGATTATTTCATCAGAAAGATATAGCATGTCTCCGCTATTGCCAGTATTTACAGATAAGTCATTGCAATCAAGGAACAGCCGATAGTAATCATTGTACATGTCGTATGTTTCAATATAATCCATTATCTCTGCTGGCAAGTCGCTTGTTAGATAAACAACGTAGTAGTTTTCCTGTTCGGAATCGTCATTAAAGTTAAGGCTCACATCAAAAGTCCCACCGTATAAAATCATATTGTCATTTTCCGATCCTTTTATCTTCACCATATAACTGTTTATTTTTGTGGGATTTGCCATTTTTGCCTCGGCTTCAATCGTTTCGAAACCATCTTTTGAAATCTGGAACTTGTAGGTATGTCCAGCCTTCGGAGTATATTCAACTTTATAGTAACCATTGTCAATGGAAATAGGAACAACCTGAAGAGGCTTGTCATCCTCGAATATTATTACATCTGCATCCGAAATCATTACAATTTCTTTTGAATCAAGGATATGCATACTTCTACTTACATGAAATTCAATTTCTTTATTCGAAGAAAGAACACAATTAAGAACCAATTTGGGTTTCTTGTATTCAAATGGGAAATCAAGTGTTTTTTCGCAAGCAGTAAATGCAATTGCCAGGACTATTATTATGTATATCAACTTTTTCATGTCGGTTCGGTTTTAGAAAGTTTGTGAAAATTTTATGGATGGCATAATTGGGAACAAGCTTATCTGTTTCAGGCATCTGTTTCCACGGTAGTCGGTGCCAAAATAGAGGTAGAACGGATTTTGTCGGCAGTAGGCATTGTAAACGCCAAGGCTCCATATCCTTTCACCCAACTTGTTTTGTTTCTTAAAGTTAAAGTTGAAATCCAAGCGATGGTAGGCAGGCGCTCTGAACGAGTTTCGTCCGCCGTATTCGCCAATTTCTGAATAATAGTTTGAATACGTTCCGTTGAGGGCCATGTAACGACCGTAAGCAAGGGTTACTGCGTTTCCTGTGCCGAATACCCATGTCACTCCGAAGTCAAAGTTTTCGCTCTTGTTGTAAATAAGTGCAATGGCTATGTCGTGACGTCGGTCGTACTTGTATGGAAACTTTTCTCCGAAATTAAGGTTGTCGAACTGCCTCCATGCCCACGACAGCGTGTAGCCTATCCATCCAGTAATTTTTCCTGTAGTTTTGCGAACAAGGAATTCTGCACCATACGACCATCCGCGTCCCATTTCAATTTTCGATTCCCAGTTGTCGGTCATATTTAGGAAACTTGCACCTTCCTTGTATTCAATTAGCCCTTTCATGTCCTTGAAGAATCCCTCTATGCTAAAGTCCCACTTGTTCTTAAGGTTGTAGGCAAATCCGAGAGCCACCTGATTGCTTCGCTGCGGTGTGATGGTGTCGGTTGCTGGAAGCCAAAGGTCGGTTGGCAGACCGATGGTGCTGTTGGTAAGCAAGTGTATGTATTGCGTCATTCTTGTGTAGGCTGCTTTCATCGAAAAGTTTTCGGTAATCAGGAACCGTGCCGAAACGCGAGGTTCGACCGACTGGTAGTAGTGTTTCTTTACGATGAAGCCCGAATAATTCAATCCTACATCTGCCTTAAGGCGTCCGGTTATGGTTATGTTGTCGGAAGCATACACATTGATTTCGGTACCATAAATATCGCGAGCACCGTTTTTAATATTTATACCTTCGGAATTGTTTATCGACTGCGTCGTGACAGACACTCCTGGTTTAAATACATGGTATGTGGATGAAAGTCCAAGTTTTAACTCGTGCTTCGATGCTGGATAGTAGTTTAGGTCAATCTTCGCACCGTAGTCGTTGATGCCCGAGAAATAGTCGAATGTGTATTTTTCAGTCGAAATATAGTCTGCAAGGTAATCATAATTCATGTATGTATCAAACTTATAGTTTGAGTATATTAGCGTTACATTAGAGAACAGCTTCTGGTCGAACACATGGTTCCAGCGCATCGAGGTTGTGATGTTGCCCCAGTACAAGCCCATGTCGGACTTTTCGTTGTAAAGCGTATCGTAGTAGAAATATTCTTCTTCGTTCTTAATATATGCCTTGTCGCGACCGAAATATCCGCTTAGGAAAAGTCTGTCCTTGTCGCTGAACTTGTGGTTTAATTTCAAGTTGGCATCGTAAAAGTAATATCCGGCTTTCAGTTTTTCGCCTCCTCCATTAGTCTTGTTTATCAATGCAATCACAGGTGCAGCAAGAACATCTATATATGTGCGCCTTGCGCTGAAAATGAACGATGTATGGTCTTTCCAGATTGGACCTTCAACCATGACCTTTGCGGCTATTGTGCCTATCGAAAATTCACCGCCGTACTTCTTGTCGTTGCCTTCTTTTAGTCGGATGTCAATTACCGATGACAATCTTCCACTGTATTGTGCTGGGAATCCGCCTTTTATAAGGTTGATGCTCGAAATTGCATCGGGGTTGAACACCGAGAAGAATCCGAAAAGATGATTGGCGTTGTAAACAGGTACTCCATCAAGCAGAATAAGGTTCTGGTCAGGACCGCCACCGCGGACATATATTCCGCTAGTCCCCTCATTGCCCGACTGAACGCCAGGCATCAACTGCAAGGTTTTCATTACATCGGCCTCACCCATGAATACCGGCAAGGTTTTTAGTTGTTCCACAGGCAGTCGTACAATGCTCATCTGCACATCCTTTACCATCTGGTCCGACTTGTTTTCGGTAATGACAACCTCACTCAGCATATTGGAAGAGTTGAGCTTAATGTTTAGTTTTATATCCTGGTTAATAAAGAAATTGTAGCTATATGCACCATAGCCAATGTACGACACAACAAGACTCACGCTGTCCTGCGGAAGTGTCAAACTGAAATATCCGTATTCGTTTGTTGCAACACCCAAGTGCGAGCGCGTATCATACACATTTGCTCCGAAAAGTTTCTCCCCACTTGCCGAATCCTGTACGTATCCGCTAATAGTAAACTTCTGACTGAAGACCCCTGTCGATGCTAATAGCATTATTATCAATAAAATATACTTTATCTTAGTCATAAGAATTTTTTTGCAAAAATATATTAAATACGATTGCAAAAACGATTATGCAAACAATTTATTGTTTACTTTTGTCCCGGACATTGAAATATATACATGAAAACAAATATTAATTATCAACATCATTAAATAGTAAAGACGCAAGGCTTTGTGTCTCAACTGGAAACCAAGAAACTTAAAAACGCCGCAGGCATAGAACGGCGAAGCCCTCAACGAAGTTAAACCCAGAAACGGCGCAGCCATAGAAACTTAGAAACCAGAAACAATATAATAGGTATGAAAATAATCACATTCAACTTAAACGGAATTCGTTCTGCAATAGCAAAGGGCTTGTACGAGTGGGTAGAAGCACAGTCGCCAGATGTTTTGTGCGTGCAGGAAACAAAGGCGCAACCAGACCAGATAGATATATTGAAATTCAAAGAGATGGGATACAATTCCTACATCTTCTCCGCCGAAAAGAAAGGCTATAGTGGTGTGGCAATATTTTCGAAGAAAGAACCGGACTTCGTGAAAGCAGGCATTGGAATCCCCGAATTTGATGCAGAGGGAAGGCTTTTGCGTGTTGACTTTGGCGATATTACAATTATTGATTCTTATTTCCCATCGGGAACCATGGGCGATGTCCGTCAGGATGTGAAGATGAAATATCTTGCTGCTGTACAGGTGTTTATAAATGAATTAAAAAAGGAACGTCCCAACATTATTCTCGCTGGCGACTATAATATTTGCCATAAGGAAATCGACATCAGCAACCCGCAGAACAAAAAGGGTGTATCGGGATTTCTTCCGGAAGAACGCGAGTGGATAACAAATTTCCTTGCTAGCGGTTTTGTTGATTCGTTAAGGGTTTTCAATCAGCAGGCAGAGCAATATACTTGGTGGAGTTATCGTAGCGGAGCAAAAGCCAAGAACCTTGGTTGGCGCATCGACTACCAGATGGTTTCCGAACCCTTGGCACCAAGGTTGAAGTCGGCTACTATTTTTCCCGAAGTGCAGATGTCCGACCATTGTCCGTATCAGATTGAAATAGAATAAATAAACTATGGCGCTGACTTTGTTTACAAGATTTCCCAATCCGTTCCTAAAAGGAATACGGAGGATAAAGAATGTGGGCAAGGTCGTTTACGTTACCTTTGATGACGGACCAACGCTGGATGGTACCGAACAAATATTGGAGATACTTGATAGATACTCTGTTAAGGCAACTTTTTTTTGCTGCGGCAAAAATGCCGATGAGAATCCCGATTTGCTGAAAAAGATTTCCGATGCTGGTCATGTCATTGGTTATCATTCCTACTCGCATCGCGACATATTGAAAACCAAGTCGTCTGAATGGCTTGCCGATGTGGAAAGAAAGTCGACAGTTTCGGAAATGAAATTATTCCGTCCGCCTTATGGTAGGATTTTGTTCCGCCATTACCGCAAGTTGAAATCTAAATATAAGTTCGTTTTTTGGGATGTAATGTCTTATGATTACGATGCTAGCCGTTCCCCCGAAAGCATTATGAAAATGTTGCGAAAATCTGTCCGCGAAGGTTCGGTTGTGGTTTTTCACGACAATGCCAAAGCAAAGAAAAACACGCTCACATTGTTGCCACAGTTTATAGAAATGATGCGAGAAAAGGGGTATTCGTTTGGAATAATTGATAATGTATAATTTTACTTCCTTGATGCCTAGGCTGACTAAAATGACGACCAATTTTCCTATCTTATTTGAAAACGATACCATTGCTGTTTTCTCCTCTATTCTTTCCCAACTATTTTACCCTCAAAAAATTAACAAATTATGAACATCAAGACATCGAAAAAAGCGCTCGTATAATTTGCCATGCAACAATAAACTTTTATAAATATTTGATTATGAATCGTTTATCTTGTATGCATCAGGTCAAAATTTATTTTTCAATATCGGGGGTTATCTGAAAAAAAAGTAATAATTTTGCGCGAAATTTTTGATTATAAAACAATAAGACGATTAAAATTATTTTACACGATAGATTAAGACATTTTAGATTAAATAAAAGGAGGTAAAGTTTTTATAAATTTTTTATGGCAAAAGACAATCAGCAAAACGACTACAGAATTAATCGCGCAATTCGCGCACCGTTTGTACGTGTAACAGGCGACAATGTTGATAAACCAGGAGTTTACAGCATAAGGGAGGCAATAGAAATTGCAGAACAACTGGAAATGGACTTGGTGGAGATAGTTCCAACCGCAGACCCGCCAGTATGCAAGGTAATTGACTACCAGAAATTCCTATATCAGCAGAAGCGCAAGCAGAAGGAATTGCAGAGCAAGACTCAGAAAATGACAATCAAGGAGTTGCGCTTTGGTCCTCAGACCGACGACCACGATTATAATTTCAAGTTGAATCATGCCAAGAAGTTTTTGGAGGAAGGCAACAAAGTAAAAGCATACGTGTTTTTCAAGGGACGTTCGATAGTTTACAAGGAGCAGGGCGAAATATTGCTTCTCAAGCTTGCAAACGACCTCGAGGAATACGGCAAGATTGACCAGATGCCAAAGCTCGAAGGAAAGAAAATGCAAATAGTGATATCACCAAAACCTAAAAAGAAATAATAACTTTAAAAATTTAGAACAATGCCAAAAATGAAGACTAATTCCGGAGCTAAGAAGAGATTTTTCTTGACCGGAACAGGTAAGATCAAAAGAAGACATGCTTTCAAGAGTCACATCTTGACCAAGAAGGCAACAAAGCGTAAAAGAGAACTCGCTCACTACACAACAGTAGCTGAAAATAAGGAACATTCAGTAAAAATGTTGCTTGGATTGAAGTAATTCGAGTGTAGTTAGAATGATTAATTAAATTATGAACCAGAACGTTTAGCCTCAAGTTCCGATCAAAAGGACGCTAACGCTCGCAAATTTTAAGATTATGCCAAGAAGTGTAAATGTAGTTGCCGCTAGAAACAGGAGAAGAAAAGTTCTTTCTCAGACTAGAGGTTATTTTGGAGCAAGAAGTAAGGTTTGGACCGTAGCAAAGAACGCATACGAGAAAGGTCTTGCTTATGCATACAGAGACAGAAAAAACAAGAAGAGAGAATTCCGCGCATTGTGGATTCAGAGAATTAATGCTGGTGCTCGTCTAAATGGTTTGAGTTATTCTCAATTGATGGGTAAGCTTCATGCAAACAACATCGACATCAACCGCAAGGTTCTTGCCGACCTCGCTATGAACAACCCGGAAGCATTTGCAGCAATCTGCAACAAGGTAAAATAATTGATATTTTTTAGGTAGGTGATATAATTAAGGTCGTCAGTTGCTGACGACCTTTTTTTGTGCTGATTATTGGACTGAATGGTAAAGACTGCTAGTCTTCCTGTTCATTAATCCACTCATTAATTTCAGCAATCTGCCGTGTAAGTTCCTCAATTTTATCCTCTATCACATCGGGAGCCCATTTGGTGGTGCAGAAACCGTTGCCTCGCGAGATGTACAAATCGTCGTCAAGGTCGGAGCTAATCTCCTCATAGTTTTCAAGCAGTTGCTTTTTCTTCTCCAACAAATCCTTCAAGTCGTTTATGTCGGCTTCGATGGGAAGAGTTTCGTTGTATAGGTGGTAGTGTTTTTTCATGGTTGAAAAAAATCGAGGGATTTCTCCCCCGAGATTATTGATTAGAAGTACTTTATTTCTTTTTTCTTGCCGTCGAACTTGCTTATGTCGGTAAGCAATGCATTTGCAAGGCGCGATGCTCCGAGACGGAAGAAGTCGTTGCTGAGCCATTCCTCGCCGAGAACATCCTTTACAATGGTGTAGTAAAGCAATGCATCTTCGGTAGTGGAGATTCCACCAGCGGGCTTCAATCCTACCATTTCACCAGTTTGCTTGTAGTAGTCGCGTATTGCACAGCACATTACATAAACGGCTTCGGGAGTTGCCGAAACAGCTGTTTTGCCAGTCGAGGTCTTTATGAAGTCGGCACCCGATTCCATTGCTATGATGCTGGCAATGTAGATGTTGTCGGGAGTTTTGAGTTCACCTGTTTCGAGGATAACTTTCAAGAAAGCATCGCCTATGGCATGACGGATGGTGAGAATTTCATCGGAAACTGTCTGGTAGTCTTCTTCGAGGAACTTGCCTACCGAAATTACAATATCAATTTCATCTGCACCTTTTTCTACAGCCATCTCGCATTCAACGGTTTTTACTGAAAGGAAAGACTGCGATGCAGGGAAACATGCTCCAACTGCAGCAATGTCAACATCTTCGAGTTCAAGGCAGTCGAGAACTGTCGGAACCATGGCTGGGTAAACGCAAATTGCAGCCACATTCTTGTACTTCGGGAAGTGCTTTTTGAACTTGTTGACTTTTTCTGTCATTTCTGCAATCTTTGATTCGGTATCGCTTACATTTAAGCTTGTGAGGTCAACACAGTTAAGGAGTTGCATCAGCACTTCTTTGTTGTTGTTTTCCTGCATCTTCTTTTTGTACTGCTTTACTTTTTTTTCGATTTCCTTTTCGGTTGGTGCACCGGGGTAATTTCTGTCTTTCATGTTATTTAAGTTTTTGATTTTCAATATGTCTTGTTTTATCTCTGTTTGTTTTCTTCTCAATATTGGCTTTCATTGCCGACTCAAGGTCTATTCCTGTCTGATTGGCTATGCAGGTAAGTACCCAAAGCACATCAGCGATTTCATCTTCTAGGTTGAGGTTGTCGGTGGGTTTAGCTGACTGCTCGCCGTATTTTCTGGCAATTACGCGAGCCATTTCACCGACTTCTTCTGTCAGCACTATCATGTTGGTCTTCACATCGAAATAGCGCACTCCGTAGGTGCGAATCCAAGTGTCAACGGTTTGCTGTAATTCTGGTAAGGTCATAATGGATAATTTACAATGGACAATTAACAATTAATAATGAACAATGGACTAAAAGGCGAACAGGCAGAAAGGCTAAAAGGCAGAAAGTCCAAAAGGCTAAAAGAAGAAAAGGCTGACAGGCTAAAAGCCGACTTCAAGCCTTTAAGACTTTGAGCCTTCAAGCCCAATAAAAGATATAATAATACAAAAAACTTCATCATCGCAATATGCCCCTTCTAAATTCATTACATACTATTGCTGCCGCCATCGAGATGTTGAGCGACTCCACATGATTGTCATGAAATGGCGGAATGAAAAGTTTGCGTGTGATTTCGGCTTCCACCTCGCGCGAAATGCCATTGCCTTCGTTGCCCATGACTATCAGTCCGTTTTGAGGCAAAGTCTGTGCGTAGATGTTATCACCTTCGAGAAAAGTGCCGAAGCAATCCAAACCAGTGATTCTGCGGTAGTTGCTCAAAAACAATGGCAAGTCTTCGTAGAAAATGTTCACTCGAGTAAAAGCGCCCATTGTCGCCTGAACGACCTTAGGATTGTAAAGGTCGGTGCTACCTTTTGAGCATACTATATTTTTTATTCCGAACCAGTCGCAGATGCGGATTATGGTACCGAAATTGCCCGGATCCTGCACGGTGTCGATTGCCATTGTAAGCGAGTTGGACAAATCTTCGATGCGTAGCTGTCTTTGCGGAATCTCCACCGCCGCCATTATTGATGATGCAGTATTGAAATTCGACAGTTTTTCCATTGTGCGTTGGTCAGTTTCGAACTTCAGGTTGCTGTCGATGTAAATTTTTTCAAGACTTTCGGGCAGACCGACTAGCATTTTTATTTCCATACCAGCCTTTATCACCTCCTCTATAATCTTGAATCCCTCAACCAAGAACATTCCGTGCTCCTCGCGGTACTTCTTGATTGACAACGAGTTTAATATGCTGGCTTTTGCCTTTGATAACTGCTGGTTCATTTCGCAGAAGTTAATATCAAATTTCCGTTACAAAAATAACAAACGATTCTTTATAATGGCAACTGGAAGTGGATTTTCGTTGCGTGAAATAGAAAAATCGCCCGAAAAATATTTTTACGCGGATAGTAATGTAATACTTTGGATAATAGAGTTGTATTAGCCTTTTACACTATTCCCTTTTCCTTCAGCAGTGTCTCCATTTGTTTTTGCAGATCTTCGGCTTTCTGTCCGGCAACCTTGGCAAAATTTTCGGTGTTGTCGGCGAAGATGATTCCGCGGGAAGAGTTCACAAGCAGTCCGCAATGTTCGTTCATTCCGTATTTTGCCACTTCCTCCAACGATCCGCCTTGTGCACCTACACCCGGCACAAGCAGAAAATGTTCGGGGACAATCTTACGTATGTCTGCAAGCATGTCGGCCTTGGTTGCTCCAACAACATACATCATTTTGTCCTTGCCAGCCCATTGCTGTGACTTTGACAGCACTTCCTCGAAAAGTTTTTTGCTACCATTTGTGACCATTTGGAAATCCTCCGAACCTTTGTTGCTGGTTAGAGCGAGCAGTATTACCCATTTGCCATCGTATGGCAGGAATGGCGACACCGAATCTTCGCCCATATATGGAGCAACGGTTACTGCATCAAAGTCCATCTTTTCGAAAAATGCGCGTGCATACAGTTTCGAAGTGTTGCCTATGTCGCCACGCTTGGCATCGGCAATGATGAAAATTTCCGGATAGTTCTTGCGGATGTATGCAACAGTATCCTCGAGGGCTTTCAGTCCCGCTGTGCCTTCGCTTTCGTAAAAAGCAAGGTTCGGCTTGTATGCGACCGAGTATTTTGCCGTGGCGTCAACTATTTGCTTGTTGAATTCGAAAATCGGCGATTCTGCGTCGAGCAGATGCTTAGGCAGTTTCTGGATGTCGGAGTCGAGTCCTGTACAAAGGAAAGTTTTCTTTTCCTTGATTTGTTGGAATAATTGTTCGTAGTTCATGCAATTAATGATTTATCTGGTTGCAAATTTAGGCAAAATTGGAATATGAAAGTCTCTTTAATTTTGTTGTACTTTGTAATATGGTATTTTTATGTACTTTTGCCTTATAAAATTCGATTGTTTTGGTAAGTTTGAACGACATACATATAGGTCAGCTTATAAAGGCTGTTTTCGATGGGAGCGGAATGAGCATTGCGGAATTTGCAAGGCGTATAAACTGCGAACGTACCAATGTCTATAAGATTTTTGCCCGCAAATCGATTGATGTAGGGCTGCTGGTTATTATTTCCGATACCTTGCAGCATAATTTCCTCGACGACATTACGCGTTTGGCTGGACTAACCTCGCAGTATTGTACGAAGTTGAATGTATGCATTAACATTGATGATTTGAAGCCCGACAGCGCAGAACGCCTTCACGAGCTCATCGATGAAACACTGAGCAAGAAGCAAATCGTGTGATAAATTTTCACTTATTGCGTGATTTTATATCACAATGCAATTATTATAATATATACTCTATGTTATAACTTTGTACCAAATATAATTATGTCTAATTTTAAACAATTTTTAAGATGAAAAAAGTTTATTTTGTTTTGGCGATAACTTTATTCGCATTTGTATTTGCTTCCTGCACAAAGGAAGGAGCTTTTAAACCAAAAGAAAGGA
This sequence comes from Bacteroidales bacterium, assembly GCA_017551515.1. Taxonomy (GTDB): domain Bacteria; phylum Bacteroidota; class Bacteroidia; order Bacteroidales; family ML635J-15; genus Bact-19. Next base: position 129,310 of record JAFZLK010000107.1, read on the forward strand.
TAAGCAAGGTATTTAGGTCGAGTACATGGTCTTGGACTTATAATCCTGCTGTTTATGAATCAGGTAGTGATCAAACTTCAAAATATCTTCGCGAAATGTGGAAATGGGGAGACAAGACTCTTGATCAGATCGACTACTATAGTTCAAATGGGACTGTATCATACTCTTATAATTTTACATATGATAACAAAAAACGCATTGAACGTATTGACGATTATAAGGATTCGTATTACACAACATTCAAGTATGATGGGAAAGTATTAAAGACCGTTGAGACATGGAGCAATGGAACAATTTATGCTTCGGCAAACATAACATACGAAGGTAATGCATTTTCTGGCAGAAAGATAAAAAAAATTGACTATACAGAATATGACAAAAAGAAAAATGCAAAAGAAGAATATCTTAGCAATCCGCTGAGATTTTTGTTAGGAGAAGAAATTGCTAACAATGTTGATGTAGCTTTAAATAAAAGAAATGCAACAAGAGGTGTTTTCCTTGTGACAATTGATTTTACGTGGACCAAAAACAATGTATCTACTATGAAGATTTCTGGTAATGATGGCGGTTATTTTGAGCACACATACACATATACATATGATAGCAACAAAAACCCATTTTATAAAATGTATGCTATGTTGGGACCAGATGAAGATGCTGTAGATTGCTTATCTGAAAATAATGTTACTGGATACACTTACACCTACATAGAAGATGGTGATACTGACAACGGTACAGTAAACTATAATCTTTCGTACGATGGAAAATACCCATCAATGAAAATGTATACAGATACTTATTCTTATTCAGACGTTTATCATGAATATGTAGGATATCATTGGGATGAAAATCTCGGACAATATGTAGATGAATATAATGATACTCCTTATACATATACTTCTACAAGCACTTATACTACATACTACGAATACGAATAGGATTAATTATTCAAATAAAGCAAAAAAGGCATCCTTATTGGGTGCCTTTTTTTGTTGTCATGAAATCTTCGCTTCATATAAACTTACTTTCTACAAGCATAGTGCGGTTTCGCTCAGCACATCGCAGTAAGCAACTCACAGTGCAGATGCTATCACTTCCGCCAAAACTTTCGGCTTTTCGAAATGAATCCTATGTGTGCAGTCGGCAATTTCCACAATTTCGCTGTTCGGGAAGATGTATTTTACAGCCTTGTAGTCCGACTTGGGTAAAAATTCGGAATCCATTGCCTTGATGAATAAGGTTTGCACATTTATTTTTCTGTCAATGAAATCATCAACATCAAATCCGCTTGTCAGTTTGTCGAAGTTGTTGAATACTGCATCGATGTCAATTTGCCACGAAAAAGCCTTGCCATCGTATTTTATGTTTCCAATGATTGCGCGTTTGGTGTCATCGTCGAAAGCAGAAATTCCGTTTGCAAATTCGGCAAAGGAGTGGAAGTCGGCGAGAGGAAGGTTCTTTATCGCCTGAACTTGATTCATAAGGTTGGTTACAAGCGGATTTCTTTCCAAAAGTGAGTTCATCCTGCAAGGAGAAATGTCGATGACAACCACTTTTTCAAGCATTTGCGGATATTTCAGCGCAAACTGCATGGCAGTCTTTCCTCCCAAGGAATGTCCTACAAAGGTAAATTTTTCAATGTTGTGCTCGTCTGCGTATGCTTTTACATCGTCCGCCATATCTTCGAACGACATTGTAGGGCAGCGTTTTGCTCCGCGGTGATTGCGAAGAGGAAGAATATGAACATCAAATTTTTCGGATAGCAGGTCGGCAATGGGTTTCCATGAGAGGGTGGAGTCGAAAAGGCCGTGGAGGAAGAGAATATGGCTAACAGGCTGACAGGCTTGAAGGCTTGAAGGCTCAAAGGCTTGAAGGCTTGAAGACTCGAAGGCTCGAAGGCTCGAAGGCTGAGGGCTTTTAGCCTTTTCTTCTTTTCTTCTTTTAGCCTTTAAGATACGATATGAATTTTTGGATTGCATGAATTTGATTTTCCACTAATCCGCGTAGTTCTTCTGCCTCGTCCTTGTTGCATATTCCTAAATCTTCACAAAGGTATAGCATACTTTTGACTTCGGCACAACTGCCTTTGGCAGTATAAAGATAACGGATAAACAATTTGTCGGAACCGTTGTCCTTTCCTTCGGCAATATTGTTCATAATGGATACTGCTGCTCTTTGAATCTGGTCACGAAAGCCAAAGTCCTTGTGATTCTCCATCATTCGATATATCTTATTCACAATGACTCTTGCGTTTTCCCATATTTTCAGAGATTCAAAGTTACTCATAGTTTTGTTTTTATTGGCTCAAAGTCTTGAAGACTCGAAGGCTCGAAGACTTGAGGGCTTTCAGCCTTTTCTTCTTTGGGACTTTTAGCCTTTCAGCCTTTTCTTCTTTTAGCCTCTAGTACGCCGCCGTAAACTGCTCCAAGAACCTTATGTCATTCTCGAAGAACAACCTCAGGTCCTTTACGCCGAAACGCAACATTGCAATACGCTCGATGCCCATGCCGAAAGCAAATCCTGAATAAACAGTCGGATCGATACCGGCAGCCTTGAAGACATTGGGGTGAACCATACCGCAACCGAGAATTTCGAGCCAACCGCTACCCTTGCACACATTGCAGCCCTTGCCACCGCAAAGCGAACAACTTACATCGACCTCAGCCGATGGCTCTGTGAACGGGAAATATGATGGGCGCATACGAATCTGCGACTTCTCGCCAAAGAATTCCTTTGCAAAGTAGTCGAGTGTCTGTTTGAGGTCGGCGAAGGAGACATTCTTGTCAACATACAGACCTTCAATCTGATGGAACTGGCAGTGTGCGCGAGCCGAGATGGCCTCGTTGCGGAAAACTCGTCCCGGTGAAAGACTGCGGATTGGCGGAGCCATGGTTTCCATTTCGCGCGATTGTCCCGACGAAGTGTGGGTGCGGAGCAGAACGTTCATATCGGACGAGATGAAGAAAGTGTCCTGCATATCGCGAGCTGGATGGTCGGGCGGGAAGTTCATCTTCTCGAAGCAGTGTGCATCATCCTCGATTTCCTGGCTTTCGTTTACGCTGAAGCCTATCTTTGTGAAAATGTTTACTATTTCGTTTCTTACTATCGATAGCGGATGGCGCGAGCCGAGGTTCAATGGGTCACCCGGACGGCTGAGGTCGAGTTCTACCTTACCATCGGCGGTTACCTGTAACGACGCTTTCAGTTCTTCCAACTTTGCAAGTGCTGTCTGTTTCAACTCATTTATGCGCTGTCCGACTTCCTTTTTCTGCTCTACGGGAACATTCCTGAAATCGTCGAACAATGCTGGTATCAAACCCTTCTTCGACAAGTATTTAATTCTGAAATCTTCAACTTCTTCAATTGCCTTGGGTGCGAAATTTGCAACCTCCTCGCTTATTTTTCTAATACGGTCTAACATCGATGTAAAATTTTTCGCAAAAATAAAACTTATAGCGGAATAATGGCAAAGAAAAAATTGAGCAGGGAAAATGAATTTTGCCTATTCCACATTGTGGAAACGGTTTTCAAGTTCTCCAATGCGTTCCATTAGCTTGTCAAACGATAATTTATTGCCATATATCATGGTTTCGCACATTTTACGATAGTCTGCCTTCCAAAAAGCATAAACATCTTCTGGTGGACACAGCACAATTTTCTTTCTAAAATCCGATGAATAGTCAACATCTTTTACCGAAGAAAATATTGAACGATGATGCTGGACGCTATTCCATAAATCACTGTCATTTATTGCCTTAACAGCAAAATCCTTATCCATCATTCTTTCCAAGTCATATAAATGACGTGAACGTCTATCGGCATTTGTAGCCTTAATATTTACAGAAAACATTTCATGTAGTAAACATGCCTTTTCCAAGAAAGTCTTCTGTGGTGCTGCTGTCGCAATTACAGGATTGGTAAAATTTGTATTAATATCAGGAAACGCATTAGAAATCAAACTGCTAACAGACAAATGCTCTGTCGGTTCCATCAAAGAACGTGAGCCAATCTCCAAAATGACCTCATCGCGTAAATAATCCAAGGGTTGTGGGAACAACGACTTATAATGAATAAAAATACGACGTGGTTCAGGATATGTTGAATCACCATCTCCATCTGGTTCAGGACTAATGGTCAGCAAATCAGACAAGCCATATTTTTCCACTCCCTCCATCAATTTTACAGCTAGCACTTCTTTTACATACAACGAAGACTGCTTGCGTAATTTTTTGATTTGCTTTTTAGTAACATCACCTTCAAATCCAAATGCAATAGGATCAATGGCAATGTCTATATCTTCAGAAAAACGCTCAATCAAATTGTTGATTTTTGACAATGAAGTGCCACCCTTAAAAATTATATTTACATCAATATCAATGCTAAACAATATTTGTAATAGGCAAGTTACCCACAAATCTTTTTCTACAGCCTGAGCTGGTAATCCAAAACGATTCTGCACCTGCTCCAATATAGTACGCTGAAGATTGTTGGGAAGTGAAAAATAATCAGTCATATAAATCAGTTATTAAAACTCTAATCCACCTTGGCATCAACCGCAAATCAGCAATTGGAAAAGGTTGATGCGCCATTATAATGCTCTTAATTTTCTGCTTATGTTCGTCAGTAATATTTTTTTCTCCTATTTCCTTTAATGCAATAGTTAGTAGTTGAGCCAAAGAATCGGAAAAAGCAAATACCCGTGGAGCTGCGTGTTTGAAAAGAATGCCCCTGCCGTTTTGAATAGTTATCATTCGTTTCTCACCATCGGTAAGATAAACCACATTCATCGGCACCTGAGTACTCAAACCTAACAAATTAAGTGCGTATGCACCAGCAGGAATTATACGTGTTTTATCGCGTTTTGCAATGCTTTTCGCAATTTCATCGAAAGTCGGATATAGCACGCCTAGACCTAGTTTTTTATCAATCTTAGGGTAGCAATAAATACCGTGAGCGATACGAATAATTACGCCATCGTTTACCAATCGTTCCAATGTTTTGTCGATGGTTTTGGGTTGTGCAATATGAGAAAATGTAGATGGAAAAAATATCGTTCCCCTTCCGCATTTTGACAGTGTGTTAATTATTTTATTACTAATATATTGCACTATATTTTGTCTTAAATTTTGTCGCAAAAATACTGAAAATTTTCGACACAAAATTTTTTTTGAAAAAATATTTTTAAATCACATTAATATTCTCTCATTGAAAATTTTTGCGTATATACGCATTTTTTGTCAATTGGGATTTGTTTGTAGCTGAATTTTAGGTTGTTAAATAAAGAGCAATATAAATTTCACAAAATGTGTTACATAAAATGTGTAATGAATAAACTTAGAGATTTTCAAGCCAACGGGAAAAGAAAACATCATCAACAGAATACTCTATACCATCGAGACTAACTTCGGCATTTAACAATTCCTTTTCGCAAAGGGATTCTACAAGTCGCTTTGAAACTGATGCACCGCCAATTTTATAACGCTTCAAAAAGTCGGCGGATGTAACTTGTCTCACACTGCCTTCCTTGGCAACAGCAATTAAATAATCCCATTGCTTGTCGGTGAGCATTTTACGATATTGCAAATAAACAGGTTCGCGCTGACTCAGCACTTGTCCGCAAGCCTTTTTTACTTCTGGCAAATCAATATTTTTCTGCCCATTTGCATAAATGGTGTGACAGAGAAATTGTGTATAGTATGTATGCCTTTGCGTCCATTCCAGAATAAAATTAACCGCATCTTCGGTAATTTTCCGTTTGTGAGATGAAAATTGCTTGAAAATGAAGTCGGAATAGCTCTGTTCAGGAATCTTGTCAATTGAAACAAACGATGTACTTGAATAAAACGGTTTTCGTGCATTGGTAAAAATATCTGTCATCAAATGTTTCCTGCTACCGCTGAAAATGAATGTTACATTATTGCACCTTTGCATATAGGTACGCAACAGTGCTTCCATATTTTGCTCTGGATATTCTCTTATTTGCTGGAATTCGTCTATTGCAAAGACAATATGAACATTCTGTGAAGACAATAATTCAAACAGACTGCGCAAAGTATATTCCTTCTCGGCATCATTGTGATAGACAATTTGAAACTGCGGTTCGCCAGTAATTGAATCGTATGTCACTTGAGGGCGCAACGACTTGATAAAATTCATCAGTCGTTCACCAATTTTTGTTTTTGTAGGAAATGCTTTTACCGCAGCTTCAGCAAACAATTTAATGAAATCATCAAGATTTCGCGATATAAAAATGTCAAGATATACCGTAAAAATTTCGGGATGAGTAGATTTTAATTCATCAAAAAGGCGAAAAATAAGTCCTGTTTTTCCCATACGGCGACGAGAAATCAATGTCATATCGGTTTTATTGATGCAATTTTTAAGCATTAACTGCAATTCTTCTTCGCGGTCACAAAAGAACTCTTTCGATTCGTATGACTTTATTACAAAAGGATTTACCATAAATTTTCCAAATTATTTACGGCACAAAAATAATAATAATTTTAGGTTTCACAAAATGTGTTACACAAAATGTGTAATGAATGGCAAAAAAAAGTTGCAGCCAGAAGACTGCAACTTTAATAAAATAAATGCTGAATTTTTACTTTTGTGGTGCCTTGAAAACGAAAGGCATTGTAAAATTCACTCGTACAAACTGTCCTTTTGCCTTACCTGGATTCCATTTCGGCATTGACTTCACTACGCGAACCGCCTCGGCATCGCAACTCTTATCAAAGCCTCTCGCAACCTTCACATCGGTAATCGAACCGTCCTTCTCGATGACAAATGATACGTATGTCTTTCCGCTGATGCCTTTTTTCTTGGCCTTTTCTGGATACACTACATTTTCTTGGAGAAACTTAACCATGGCTTCGTTGCCACCGGGGAATTCGGGCATCACTTCGAGAGCATCCGTATTGTAGATACTGTCTTTGCTTTGTGAAATCTTAATCCTGATGTCCTCCAAATTCTTTGTTTCAGCACTCTTTGGCTGTTCTTCATTTTGTTCCTTAGCTGTCGCATTTGTATTGGCTACCAACATTACTGCCAACACAGGTAGCGTGACCATGAGTCTCCACCAGAGGCCCTTGGTCTTTTCATTCTTTGTAATCATCTTAATTCGTTTTTTAGTTAATATTAAACTGAAATTATTACTCATTCTGCTAAAATCGACAGCCGTGCACTGCTGCAAAATCAGCATCATATAGTCTCTTTTGTCGGCACCGGCATCCACCACATCGCGGTCGGCCTGGTACTCGTGAATACATTGTAAGTCTCTCTTGAACAGATATATAAAAGGATTGAACCATTGCACCACCATCATTATCTCCATAAAAAGTATATCCCATGAATGGCAGTGGCTGATATGGCTAATTTCGTGCGAAACTATTTCCTGCGAAACAGACTTGTCGGGGAAAAATGCATAATTTAGGAAAGAGAACGAACCATGGTCTTTGCCCGTATATACGGCTGTGTAACCATTGTACTTTTCCTTTGGCGACCTGAGAATCATGAAAAATATTTTCACCAACTTGAAAATCAATAGTATCAAGGATATGCCAGCGCCTATCAAATATATTATCAGACCAATCTCCCAAGGAGTGAATCTTGGTTCTACTGGCGGTAAAGCATTTCCGTCAACTGGCGCATCAGCAACTTCATTTGGGGTTACAACAATATCATTAAGAAATATTCCGCCAAACAAATCGTGCTTGAGGCTCGAAATCTGCGGTGAGCCATAACCTATAAGCACTCCAAGCAAAGGCAGAGACAATGCAAATATTATTGATATTAAAATATACGACCTGTTGAATTTCAGCCTGTTGCTATTAGTGAACAATAAACGGTAAATCACCCAGAGCAACATAATTGCAACAGCAATCGGTAATATTCGGCTTAATATGAGTTCTTGTGCGTTCATGGCTTATTTTTTTTCGTTTTCAATTGCTTCATCAATTACTTTTTTGAGAGATTCCAACTCCTCGATGCTGAAGTTCTCCTTCTTGGCAAAAGCGGATACTAAATCGAGATACGAATTGTTGAAATAGCGCTCCACAACGCTTCCGAGATAACGCTTGGAATACTCTTCCTTGCTTATCAATGCGTGGTAGCGGTTTGCACGGCAGAAGGTTTCGTGTGCTACAAAACCTTTGTTCTCCAATATTTTTATTACGGTAAGCACGGTGTTGTAGGCGGGTTTTGGTTCGGGGAATGCAGCGATTATTTCGTTGGCAAATCCCTGTCCGATGTTCCAGATTACCTGCATCACCTGTTCTTCCCCTTTGGTTAACTCTTTCATGGCAGTAGAATTTTATTTTGTTACTAATTCCTTGTGTCCTTTTTTGAATCATTCGACACTGCAAATATAAGTAAATTTTTAAACATACAACTATTTTTTTAGTTATATTGTTAAATTTTTAATGAGTTAGTATATATGTTGTTTATTATCAAATATTTATGTAATAAAATTTTTTTAAAATTTTTAGAATACAGTTGATTTTAGAATCAAATTATAGCTTTTTGCTCACCTTCAGCCATCGAAATTTGTGGGTGTCGTTGCGCGCAACGACACTACAAATGAACCTTTAACTCAGCGAAGCTAATTTTCAACCCATTTCAAACAATACAGACGCAAGACCTTGCGTCTCAACAAGTACTGACAATCATGCATCGTCCCGAAACGCAGATTAGAAACTCAGAAACAAAAAAACAGAATCAGATCCTGAAACAAGTTCAGGATGACATTCCGTTTTTTGAACCTTTAGCTCGTGTAAGCAATCATCAAATTATCAAATCATCGAATCTTCAAACAACCAGAAACAACTTTAAACATAGAAACGCGAAGCATTCAAACGGGCGCAGCCCATAGAACGGCGTACTTCGGCTGTGCTCAGCACAAGTAGTCCTCAACGAAGTTAAACTTAGAAACAAAAAAACGCGGAATCAGATACTGAAACAAGTCCAGCATGACATTCCGCGTTTTTTAGAAATAGCGTAGCGAGAAACTTAGAAACGAGAAGCATTCAAACGGGCGTCAGCCCATAGAAACGCCGTAGGTAAAGAAACGGACATTAGCCCTTAAAACTGGAAATAAATGAATGCCTGCATGTCGGAGCAAATGGACTGATAAACAGCAAATATCACTATCAACACAACAACTGCCTGGACCCAATGCGGAATAGCTATGAACTTATCGCGCCATTTGTCCTTCAAGGTTCCGCTGAACCAATGCGTCAAGTATCCAAATGCCATAAGCAAAAATACCTTATAGTAGGCGGCAACCACTGCTGGAACATACTCGAAATGGAAATTAGTAAACACATTCTTGAACATTGCAATTGCCGTGTCAAAGTCCTGCGAACGGAAGAAAACCCAAGTCACCGTAATGAAAAGGAATGTCATCAATATCCGTACAAAGTTTATGAACTTGCCGTTCAGCTTTGCCAATGGACTAATTTTCTGCCAATATTTGTCGAAAATTAGACCGACACCATTCAAACCGCCCCATACGAGGAAATTCCAACTGGAGCCGTGCCACATTCCACCAAGAAGCATGGTAATCAACCTGTTGATATTTGACTTAATTCCATTTGCTACAGAGGGTACAAATTTTATCAGCAGGAAGAGCAACAAAGCAACTGTCAAAACCACTGCCGTAACAATCCAACTCGATGCCATCAGTATGATTACCAGTAGGATGAAGCCGAAATTCAGGTAAGTGCCGATTGTTGCCTTGCGGTTTCCACCGAGTGGAATATAAAGGTAATCCTTGAGCCACGACGACAGCGAAATGTGCCAGCGTGTCCAGAATTCGGAACAGTTTTTCGACTTGTATGGCGAATTGAAGTTTTTGCTCAAACGGAATCCCATCAGCAAGGCAACGCCTATGGCAATGTCGGTGTAACCCGAAAAATCGCAGTACAATTGCAGAGAATAGCCAAACATTGCCATCAGCGATTCAAAGCCGGTATACATGTCGGGATTGGTGAAAACGCGGTCGATAAAGTTGACGGCAATGTAGTCACCAATCATAATCTTCTTTACCAAACCCTTGAGAATTAGAAACACAGCCATGCCGAACTCGTAGCGGGTGAGCGAATATTTCTGGTAAATCTGCGGAACAAACTCCGATGCGCGGACAATAGGTCCTGCCACCAACTGCGGAAAAAACGAGACATAAAAACCAAAGTCAATGATGTTCTTCACTGGCTCAAGTTTTCTTCTGTAAATGTCTATAGTATAGGACATTGTCTGGAAGGTGTAAAATGAAATTCCCACAGGTAGAAATATTTCCGACAGGTTGAAACTTGTGCCTACCAATATGTTAGACAGTCCTGCAAGATAATTTGTCGCCACCAAATGCGTACCGAACATCGAATTGAATGCATCGACAAAGAAAAATGTGTATTTGAAGTACGAAAGTATGAATAAGTTGACAAACACACTGACAATCAGATATGTTTTTCGCTTACCATCTTTCTCTGACTTGTGTATTGCATTGCCAATAAAATAGTTTATTATTATGTTCACTACCAGCAGGATAAAGAAAAATCCGCTTGACTTGTAGTAGAAAAACAAACTTGCAAGAAAAAGGTATAGCGACCTTAGTTTCGGACGGTTGCAGATGAACGAATATCCGAACAGAACCACTGCGAAGAATATCCAGAAAAACATCTTCGTGAAAATCAATGGCGAATGTTCGTCATACAGGAATATACCTTGCAAAAACTCAATCACAATTCAAAAATTAAGGGCGCAAAATTAATATTTTAGGGAATTTGAAGCAAAGGAAACTTTTCAACACAATGCCACATATCGAAAAAAAACGGCTCCCTTACGAGAGCCGCAGAAGAATTTTTATCACTTTTAATTTTTGCCTACTTCAAGATTTTGAACTTACCGAAAATTGGTAACGGCTTGGTGCTTCCCTGTGCTGCATTTACAATACCGATAATTGCAAATACGAGGAATCCTATCCATACCAACCAGCTGATAAGGCTCCACAATGTCAACAATCCAAACGACCATGAATGAATCAACAATGCGGTTATGATGTAGCTGATGATACACCATACAACTTCACAAATAAAAAGTCCAAGTCCCTGATTTGCGTGGAAACGAGCAAACTTTGATTCCTTTGCTGCGAAAATTGGAACCAATACCAAAATTCCGAAATATGCTAGGATTGCAAATACTTTGTTGTTCTGTACATCTTCAGGTGTAACTTCTGTCTGTGCTTTGTTTTCTACAGGCTTGTTTTCGAGTTCTTCTGCCATGATTTTATCTCCTTAAGTTTTGTGTTATGAGTAAATAATTTTTTGCAAAGAAAATGAATATTCTGTAATGATGCAAAGTAAATTTAATTTTTTTTGTGAATTCTGCTATAACCTGATTTATAGTGATTTTACTTTTTGTTTACTTACTTATTGAAACTTTTTTCGTTGTGCAATCCCCATTGACGCCGATAATCTTAATTATATAGGAGCCATTTGCAATATTTGCTGTGTTTATTGTATGATTTCCTGATTCTATTCCTTTTTCGTAAATGCAACGTCCGGTTATGTCGTACAATGAAACTAGGCAAATGTTTTCACCTTGAATGTTTACTTCTGTACTTGCAGGGTTTGGAAAAACGGAAATATTTCCCTTTTCGATGCTTTCAACATTCGCTTCTCCAATACGGTAGGCAATCTTGAATCCTCCTGCTCGTACCGATGTATTGGTCGAAAATACGATTGTTGCGTTTTCTCCGTCAAAATGTATTGGATCGGGAAGCGTATTGCCCGAAAATTCGGCGTAAAGTCTTCCATTACATAGAATTTTTACAAAATCATTGTCTTCTTCGGTGTCGAGTTCCAAAAAGTCAAACGAAAAACCAGATGTCGTCTCTGGTCTGATTCGCCAGCTGCAACTTGTGTTATTGTTATAGTTCCATCTTCCACTGCCATCGGTGATAGTGTCGGCTATTTCACTGAGATTCGTTATATTATTACAGAATTTAGGCTTTATTGGCTCGTACGAAATCAGCCAGCCGTCGCCAGATGCGGTTTCGTCAGAAACGAAGTTAATCAGCATCGATGTCGAATTTATCGTATAGCTGGTTTCCGGTGAGTCATCTCCGAACAAGCTCAATGCAACTGGCGCGTCCTCGTTATCACCTGCATAAATAATTATGTTGTCGGTTGCATCAATGTCGAATTTTTGAATTGTCAAAGTATAGCCGTTCACCGAATCATGCTGGGTTATCAGCCATGAGCAGTCGCTGTCGGGAGCATAGTCTCTAAGCGGACCGCTTCCGTCCTCAATTATGCCTTCGTAGAAGTTAACAACCTTAAGTCCTTCGCAAGTAGCAGTTTCGTATTTTGGTGTGGCATTTATTATCACCTCGTGTGCAAGTCTGAAGTTTGAGCCACCAGGCGAAAGGTTGCTGATAGTGAAATAGCCGTCGTACGAGCCACCCCATCCCCAATTGATATGGTATCGCGTAGAATCGCTGTAGCCGTCGAAAACAAAGGCATGTCCGCTTTCGTACTCGTAGTCGCCCCAGCCTGCGTAGTAGAGTGGAATTTTACGGTCGAGGTGGTTGACGAGTATTCCGTTCCAGATGCTATCGGGAATCACGGTATCGTTTTCAATGTCGTCGGGAATAACTGTCGGCAGGCTGTCCTTGAAAATGTAGCGAGCCTCGTCGCTGTAGCCGAAGTAATTGCGCATGGTGTAGGCGCCTTTGTGATTGGTCATGCCGCTGCCATTAGGTCCGTAGTTCATGTCAACCGACACCCCTATGTTGTACAGAAGTCGTGCAAGATTCTCGTTGTAATCGGTTGGTTTTACTGGCATGAAATCGTAGTCGTAATGCTGTTCGGCAAAATTTACCTCCAAATGACCGTAGTCGGGATGATCGTAGCCATAACTGCCAGCACCTTGTGTCGGATATCTGAAATAGTTGAATATCTGGGCAATAGCAGTAGCTACACAACCAACAACCACATGTCCGTCTGTTCCATGCGAATCTTCGGGACAGTCTGTGTTGAAGTATTTGCCTTGATTCCATTTGGTAATAAGAAGCGGAGCGACTGTTCTTACTGCCCGCGCGTTGAAATCCGTTGCAGAATAGTGCTCCCATTCGGCGGTTGTGTGCGAAGATGCTGTTTGTCCGTTCTTTATTGAGTACGAAATTTGTTCGGAATACGATTTTAGCACCGACTTTACTCCCTGATGCCTGTCGGTTGCGTTGCAGGTGCTCTCGTGCGAAAAAGCGAGTAGCGGTTCAACTGACCGTTCTGCCGAGACAATTACAAAACCCTCTGGTTCAAGGTTATATACATGAAATACTTCTTCTCCGTCGTATATTTCGGAGTATGAGTTTGCAATCTTGTAATTGTCGGGGTTTGCTCCGAGCATAGGGAAGCGTTCTGCAATTATGTTTTTAGCAATGTTTTCTCCTTCATTGATGCTTACATGCTGAGCAAAAGCTGTACTTATCAATAATGTTGCTACTGTCGCAAGTAGAAATAACTTTCTCATTGTTCGTTGATATATAAGTGAGGCACAAATTTACAATAATTGTTTTGATTGACAAAGCAAAGTTAGGCATGATGTAAGAAAAAGAACTTTTATTGTTGCTGCTCGAATTTATCAGCATCCGTTTAAAAATAATTTGTACCTTTGAACCCACAAAATTTAAACGATATGTTAGTTGTAGGAATTGCAGGCGGTTCGGGAGCGGGAAAGACCACCGTTGTTAACAAGATTACCGCACAACTGCCAAAGGACATGGTTACGTTGGTGCCACAGGATTCGTATTATTGGGACAGCAGTCATCTGCCGATGGAGGAAAGGAAGAAGATAAATTTCGACCATCCTAATGCCATTGAGTGGGACTTGCTGATTCGACATATTAAGGAACTGAAAGATGGCAAGTCGGTGAAACAGCCGATTTACGCATACATTACCAGCTCGCGTAGCAAAGAGACACTTACGGTGAATCCGAGTAATGTAATAATTGTGGAAGGCATAATGGTTCTCACTCAGCCAGAACTTCGTGATTTGATGGATGTTAAGGTTTATGTAGATGCCGATGCCGACGACCGTCTTGCTCGAATCTTGCGGCGCGATACGGTAGAGCGCGGTCGTTCGGTAAACGATGTGCTCGAACATTACTACGACACCGTAAAGCCCATGCACTTGCAGTTCATTGAGCCTACCAAGCGCTACGCCGACATCATAGTGCCGAACATTGGCGACAACGATGCGGCTGTGAATCTCTTGGCAAAATTCATACACCAACATATTGATAACAATTAAAAATATCAGCAATGCAGGATATTGACCTTAAAAATGTAATGTTCATCGACATTGAGACCGTGCCAATGTGTGCATCGTTCGATGATATGCCCGAAAATTTCAAGAAGCACTGGGACAAGAAGTCTAAGAATTTCAGAGCCGAAACCGAAACGGCATCCGATGTGTATCAGCGGGCGGGAATCTATTCCGAATTTGGAAAGATTGTCTGCATATCGGTAGGCTTGGTTGCTGGAGAAAAGTTCCGTGTGAAGTCGTTCTATGGCGATGACGAGAAGGAGCTTCTTGCAGGTTTTTCGGAGATGCTCTCGAAGTGGGATCCGTTTGGAAACAAAATGCTTTGCGGACACAACATTAAGGAGTTCGATGTTCCGTATATTGCACGGCGCATGCTCGTAAACAGCATGTACAATCTGCCAAAGGCACTCGACCTTGCTGGAAAGAAGCCGTGGGAAATAAGGCATATAGACACGCTGGAACTATGGAAGTTTGGCGACTACAAGAATTTCACTTCCCTTGCGCTCATGGCCGACCTTTTCGACATTCCCACGCCTAAGGACGACATTGACGACAGCGAAGTAGCCGGTGTTTACTACGGCGAGCACGATGTTGACCGTATAGCGATATATTGCGAGAAGGATGTACTCTGTGTTGCCAATCTGATGCTCAGGTTGCAAGGCAAGGAAATATATCTGTACGAGCAGATGGAGAGGGCAAACGGATAGCGAATTTGGATTTTTAATTGCTTTCAGTTTCTTTTGATCTTAGAAAATTGATTTTATGAAACGATTCTTTATAGTTTTCGTCTTTGCTATTATATTTGGCGGCTATTCTTTTGCATACGATTTTTCCGCAGTATGCAGTACAGGGCAAACCTTGTATTACAATATTACTTCCAACGAGGAGCCTTATACTGTGGAAGTTGTGAGTGAAAATGAAAGTTCTTCTTACATAACCTTTCCATCTGGCGACCTCGAAATTCCAGGAACGGTTGAGCATAATAGTGTCACTTATTCGGTTACGAGCATTGGCAATTCTGCATTTTTTAATTGCAGTGGACTGACATCCGTAACAATCCCCAATTCCGTAACGAGCATCGGCATTTATGCATTTTATAATTGTAGCGGACTAACAGAAATAACAATCCCCGATTCTGTAACAAGCATTGGCGAAGCTGCATTTTCTCGTTGCAGCGGACTGACAAATCCAGTTTACAATGCAAATTGTTTTGCTTATTTCCCGTGTGGTTTTGCAACACAATATACAATACCCAATGGAATTCAGCAGATTGCCGGAAGTGCATTTAATGGATGCAACAGACTGACTTCAGTTACAATCCCCAATTCCGTTACAAGCATTGGCGAATTGGCATTTTCCAATTGTAGCGGACTAACTGGAACATTGACAATTCCCAACTCTGTTACGAGCATTGGCAATTATGCATTTGAAGGTTGCAGCGGACTGACAGAAATAACAATCCCCGATTCTGTAACAAGCATTGGCGAAGCTGCATTTTCTCGTTGCAGCGGACTGACAAATCCTGTTTACAATGCAAATTGTTTTGCATATTTCCCTTGTGGATATGCTACGACATACACAATACCCAATGGAATTCAGCAGATTGCCGGAAGTGCATTTAATAATGGATGCGATGGACTGACTTCGGTTACAATCCCCAATTCCGTAACGAGCATTGGCGAAGCTGCATTTTATAATTGTAGCGGATTGACAGAAATAGCAATTCCCGATTCTATAACAAGCATTGGCGAAGCTGCATTTTATGGTTGTAGCGGGTTGACATCGGTAGCGATTCCTAATTCTGTTACGAGCATTGGCGAAGCTGCATTTTTTAATTGCTCCGGACTTACATTGGTAAC